>MVQZ01000001.1 GCA_002067565.1 Methanobacterium sp. PtaU1.Bin242
GAGGAGATTTGGGCTGGGAGATTCAACCCGGTGAAACAAAAACTGTTTCATTTAAACTTAAAGCACTTGGGGCTTTTGGTAGTAACCCAGCAATAATAGTTAATAAAAATGCTGAAATCAATACATACTGGCCGTTGATACCGGATATGGGTACAATGGCGTCCTGGTTCATGCCCAACGAAATAGAAATGCTTAATCCTAACTTACAACTGCAGTCTTGGACAGGGACCTTCACCTTCACCGCAACTAACACTGGTTCCAGTGAAACGGTTGTCGGAATATTAAGGGCACCTATTGTACCTTCTGATTCTATATTGACGGGTAGTAACCCTGAAGTAACATTTTTAGATAAAGATATGGTGTTGGGTACCTCTATCGCCGCATGGAATGTGCATTTAGCACCTGATGATCCTACGCCTTTCGCTTATTCATATAAATGGATACCAGGGGGTACAGCAGTAAATACAACAGTGGGAAACGGTTCATCATCTCCTATCCCAACAACAGCTGCTAAAAATGTCACTACAGTACCTTCCCGAACCACTGGAGTTCCCTATGGTCTTTTAGCAATAGCAGTGATGATAGTTGCTGCAGGATTGGGATACGCTAAGTTCTTAAGGTAGTAGTTTCTTAAAGAATTAGCATGAAATTTTCAACGGCAATGGTGTTAGTGGGGATGCTAATCATCTCCCTTTATCTTTTAATTGAAGTGGAATACTACGCCTACTCCACAAACGTCAATATCAACCCCCAGGATAATCCCTATATTAAAATACCTAAAATAGGGGTTAATGAGAGTATCAACAACCAGTCCATAGATTATGGAATATATTTTGAACCTAAATCCTACCCACCGGGTAAAGGTACTACTATTCTTTTTGGGCATAGAACACTGCATGGTTCGCCCTTTTTAAACCTGGACAAGCTACAGCCAGGAGATACTATCTATGTGGAATGGCCAACCATAGGTAATGTTTCCTATACCATGATTAACTCCACCATAGTCGATGCCTCATATCAGATGCCTGTAGAACAGGGAAACTATCTCTTTCTTATAACCTGTTATCCATTGGGGTCTGATGCGCAGAGACTGATTATACAGGCTAAATTTGATAATATAACGCCCATCCAAACCACTCAAACTGTACCAAACCCCCAAGCACCTGTTGCGTTTTTCTTAATGGGAGGCCTATTTGTGGGGGGTATGATTTTAGGTAAGTTCTACCCGGTAAGGGAAGACAGGATATACATTATTATAGCCACCATAGCCTTAACTCTGCTGCTGGTTTTCGCATATTTCTTCCCAGTACCTACCAGCGGTCTTGAATCAATGTTATCTAAATTAAATGGAATATTTGGGCTTAACGGATGAATTATGTGATATATGTTCATTTAATTATTATTAATTAATAGGAAATCAATTATAATGCATTCAATGGTGTATTTAAATGGATGTTGATAAAAAATACTTCAAAAATATTTCCCCTAGGGAAAGGGCAATCTTTGAAGGAGCAATAACCATGGGTGCTCTTTTCCACCAGTTTGATGGAACCCCTGTGAGTTTAAAAACAGCTGAATCGCTTGAAAATGCTATAGGGAAGGCTATGGAACTTCAACCATGCATAAAAGAAGTTGAAGTTAAAATCAACCGGCAAATGCTCATAGACATAGAAAATAAGTTCCAATATGTCTCTTTAAGCGGGGATATGCTGGATGTAAAAGTAATTTCAGAATATGAAGGTCAACAAGCAATTATAAGACTAGAATTCATTAAGGAACTTGATTATCCTTTGATGTATGTAGAAGAGATTGATTAAGGTATATTAAAGGGATAATAAAACGATTTTTTTATAGCATATATATTTTATTAAGAATTATAGGGTTTAAATGAGTTTGAAATCTCTTTTTATATGATAGTTTACTTAATTTTCAACCCGTAAATAACAAGGGTTTAATATTAAAAAAACAATAAAATTAAGGTTAGTTATTGATAATTGAAATTAGGGGGATAAAATGAAATTTAACAGAACAATTTTTATATTTTTAATAGTATTTGCCTTAATTTTTGGATTTTCTAGCTGTGTTTCAGCTGCAGAACCAACTAAAATATTGGTAACTCAAACACTCACAGGTGGTTCAGAGAACGGAGTAAGTTCCACCCCATCTACCAGTGCTGATGGCCGTTATGTGGCATTTGGATCATATGCCACTAATTTAGGTCCTGGTGGAAGTGGAAATGGAATCCAGGACATTTTCGTATATGATAGCCAGACTAATTCTACCCAGTGGATCACCCACTCCTCAAGCGGGGGACCGGCCAATGGAAATAGTTACGATCCAACAATTAGCGGCGATGGAAGATACGTAGCATTTGCATCAAGTGCCACTAATTTAGGTCCTGGTGGAAGTGGTAATGGGATTAAAGATATCTATGTATATAGTCTAACTTCTAACACCATACAATGGATAACCCAAACAAAACAAGGAAAAACTGCAAATGGGGTTAGTATTAATCCATCTATCAGTGCTGATGGAAGGTATATTGCTTTTCAATCCACAGCAACTAATTTAGGACCAGATCCTTATGTGCTTTATGGAACTGGCTATGGTGTATCGGATATTTTTGTTTACGACCGAGTTACAGGAACAATGAACTGGGGAACTATCCGTATACCTCAAATATGGGCTGATCCATTGGGAGGGCATTTTTCAAAATCTGTTTCTGTTGGTTTGAATATGGATGAATCAGGTACAATATACTATTCTACTGGTGGAACTTATAGTATTTATTCAGATCCTATTATAATTAAACAAAACACAGAAATATCTTTCTATGGGGTTACAAAAGACGGAAGACGTTCAAATATAACATCTGAGACTTATATAATATCAGATCCTAATCCGGATCAACCAATAGTTTGGGCTAGTCCGTCAGGTGGGACATATTACAATGAGGTAGCTGTAAATTTAAATATGGACGTAGGAGGTAAAATATACTATTCTACTGGCG
>MVQZ01000002.1 GCA_002067565.1 Methanobacterium sp. PtaU1.Bin242
CTGAAGGTAATCAGGAAGTTCTACGTGAAATTTGGGGCCAGACTGGAAACTGAAAATGCAGTGGCGATATTAGAGTCGGATGACCCCTGGGCAACCCTGGAATCATTCCATTTCTACCCACGTTACCAGGGACTTATAAAAAACGAGAATCAACTGGTGAAATTCACCCCAGAACAGAAGGTGGTATTTATAGGCGGAGGACCGCTCCCCCTGACCCTGATCCTATTCAACAAACTATATGGATCCCGGTGTGTGAGTGTGGAGATCGAGCCAGAGGTGGCAGAGTTATCACGGCAGGTGCTTGAGAAATTGGGACTGGAATCTGAAATAGAGGTCGTAACAGGAGACGAAACCAGTGTACGGGATATGGATTATACAGTGATAATGGTGGCTGCCCTGGCTGAGCCAAAGGAACGAGTATTTACCAACCTTTGGGATATAGTGGATACCATTACCCCCATCATCTACCGGACCTACACTGGTATGAGGGCCATCCTATACTCCCCAGTAACAGAGAAAGCCACCCGGGGCTTCCATAAGGAGGTTATGATCCTACCTACTGGTAAAGTTAACAACACTTCAGTGTTGATCCGGAAGATCGTATGACGTCTCTTATTTGGAAATCTCTTCATTCCATCTGGAAACTGTTTAATATATTATCCAAGGTTCTTGTTTCGTTGGAAGTGCTGGTATACATCAATACATAGCCTGTATTATTTTTTATAAAGGCCGTACTGGTATAGTAATATCCATCGGTAGACCTGAACCGGAGTTGATAAGCATCGACTCCAGCTACAGTTAAATTTTTCTCAGATAAAAGTTGGGCCCCTCTAGAAGATAACATAGACTTTATTGCTTGAGCCCATCCAGGTAAGGTATTCAGCACCTGATTTTGGCCGGGAATAACTTTTTCAAAAGTCAAAGCAGTCTGTTCATTGCCTAAAATGAATATCACTTCAATATTACTTCCCAAATCAAGGGTCTGATATTCAGTTTCATTCAATTCACTCCAGTTTCCAGGGTACTGGAAGGTTACTCCATTTGCAGAATAAGTTTTATTTTGTGCCTGTTCAGTACAGCCAGAAATCATCACTACGGCCAAAATTATGATTAAAACAGGTATTATTACTTTATTCACCAAATCACCTAAATTTATGTGGATAAACCAGGTTGGAGCATATTTACAGTAGTGGAAGGACTCTTTCACCTGGTCTAATCAAATCTATGTTTGATATTTTTTCATATTTTATTCATTATATTTAATATTTTTCATAACTGTATTCAAAACATTTAAACAAATTTTCCATATTTAGCAGATAATCGATCCTTTTTTAAAATTTAAAAGAAATTTTAGAGTCCATCTTTTTTCTTGCCTCTTAAAAACATTTTTATAATTTGTTTTGAGTTTTAATGGGCTTCGATGATTTAATCCACCAAAAAATTCAAGAAAAATTGAGTATTACCCAAACAAGCTTTAAACTATCTTTAAATATGATGACCCCCCATATGGTCTAATAGAACTGAAATTATAATAAACTATTTACAGAGTTTATTACTCATTCAATTCTTATCACAGACGGAGGACATGTAATGGAGAAAGATTCACACTCAAAGGAAAGTACTGGCATTTTACTCATCGGACATGGGAGCAGTTTACCCTACGGAAGAAAAGTGATATTCGAACTGGCTCACAAGTATAAGGAAAGGTCAGATTTCCCTGTGGAAGTGGGATTTATGAATGTAGAAAAGCCAACCATACGTACTGCCATAAATACCCTGGCAAAAAAGGGTGTTAGTAAAATTATTGCTGTGCCTCTTTTCATAGCACACGGTGTTCACACCAAACAGGACATTACCTACATGCTGGGTTTAAGTAAACCACGTGAAGATGCTGGTTACAAAAAACTGAAACAGGAAGATATTAAATTTGAAGGGGAAATCGTCTACATCGAACCATTTGGTCCTGATCCAAGGATCGCCGATATAATAGGGGATAGGGTGGAAGACGCCCTTAAGATTTGAATTTTTTTCTGTCCATCTTTTTTTTAAGTCAATTTATCCAGTTTTATAGGTAAGTAATCCGTTTATTTTTCTGTTTTATATTGTATCTGGGCGTCAAATACATCTTTTTATAGCATGATGAAATTTTCACACGTATTAAGTAAAAACAAGTAATATACGGCAATGGTTAATTTTTTATATCTGTTCTTACAATAATAAATACTGCAATAAAGTTAATAATAGATGTTTTTTTTGATGTGGGTGGAAAAATGAAAGGCTTGGCAATGTTAAAAATAGGGGAGATAGGATGGATAGAAAAGGATAGGCCAAAGTGCGGTTCAAGTGATGCTATTATCAGACCAATAGCTCTGGCCCCATGCACTTCTGATGTCCATACTGTATGGGAAGGAGCGGTAGGTGAACGATATAACATGATCTTAGGACACGAAGCCGTAGGAGTAGTAGACGAGGTAGGCAGCGAAGTTAAAGATTTCAAACCAGGTGATAGAGTAATAGTACCAGCTATCACTCCTGACTGGGGTTCAAAGGCTGCGCAGCGCGGTTTTCCCTCACAAAGCGGTGGTCCTCTGGGGGGTTGGAAATTCTCCAACATTGAAGATGGCGTATTCAGTGAATATTTCCGTGTTAATCAAGCAGATTACAATCTAGCAATTTTACCGGATAGAATGTCTTTGGAATCCGCTGTTATGATTCCAGATATGCTAAGTACAGGATTCATGGGTGCTGAAAACGCTGCGATTGAATTTGGCGATAGTGTAGCTGTTTTAGGTATTGGGCCGGTTGGACTCTGTGGTGTGGCCGGTGCAAAACTTAGGGGAGCTGGAAGCATATTTGCCGTGGGTAGCAGACCCAACGCTGTTAAAGTGGCCAGGGAATACGGCGCCACAGACATAATTAACTATAAAAAGGGAACTGCAAAACAAATACTGGAATTAACTGGTGGTGAAGGTGTTGATTCTGTTATAGTGGCTGGTGGAGGTCCTGATATCCTAATAGATGCAGTGAAAATTGCTAAACCCGGATCTGTGATTTCTAACCTTAATTACTTTGGCTCAGGATTCGGTGCAGAAGATACTTTGCCGCTTCCCCGTGTGGATTGGGGATTTGGTATGGCATATAAAACTATCACTGGTAGTCTCTGCCCTGGTGGAAGACTTAGAATGGAACAACTAGCAGAAGTAGTAATTAATGGACGTGTAGACCCTGCACTTATGGCTACCCATATATTTAATGGATTTGATAAGCTGGAAGAAGCTGTACTTCTCATGAAAGACAAACCCAGTAACTTAATCAAACCAGTGGTTCTTTTAGAATAAATAATATAACTATCTGGATTTTTAACTCTTCAGGGGCTACGATCATCCAGTATGTAACTATGAACTACTGATTATTATAAGGCCTGATATTCATAGTTGTGAATCCCTACTCGTTGATAGAATTTAAAACATATTCTGGGATGTCTTTTTTTTGCTTCAAGTTCTATTTTGGAGATGATTTCATCCTCTAATCCCTTTTTAGTTGTTGATACTGAAAAAACATTCCCCTGAATGGTTATATTTATTCCTTCTTCTCCCAGAGTTATATAAAATTCAACTAATTCAAAATCCTTAATATCCAATAAAACATGTTTT
>MVQZ01000003.1 GCA_002067565.1 Methanobacterium sp. PtaU1.Bin242
ATGGTTCCTTCATGAGGCGCGTCTCTGGAGTGGACAGCACAAACTGCAACTTCTCCCCAATCTGTTTTCACCATAACAGTGTCCCAGTTGGCAACACCTAATTTTGCCATGTCTTTAGGGTCCATGTAAGCGACTCCACATACCTTTCGGTATTCGTCTTTAAGGGTTGAGCCTCTTTTTTTGCATGCTCCCTGATAGATGTCTGAGCCGGTATTCAGCATCATGTTCAACACTTTGTATTCTTTGGCTGTTGGTTCATCGAATTTAACAACTTTAGGAACGACGGGTCTTTCTATATAAGTCATTTTTACACCTCATTCCAGCCAGATTGCATCTGTAGGGCAGAACTTTTGACATGTTCCGCATTTTGTGCATTTATCTTCGCTGAATAATTTTATTACTCCGTTTTCTACCATCATAATCGTTTCAGTAGTTTTGGATCCGTGTCCACCTGCCACTTCAGGGCTGATGGATACGTTTACCGGGCAGGCAACCACACAAACTCCACATCCCAGGCAGTTATCTTGGTTTACTTTCAGTTCCATATAATATCACCTAATAGTTAGGATTTAAGAGATTCCATCTTGTTTTTCCATGATTTGGATTTGGTTGGAGTGTAATTCACATCTGTTCTCTTAACATCTATTGCTTCCACGGGGCAGACTTTTCCACATGCTCCACAGTAGATGCAGAATCTTTCATCTTTGAATACTTTTTCAGGGATCTGTCCTGATTCTGCTGGTTTTGGGAATGATAATACATCACAAGGACAGATGTCAACGCAAGCACCACAAGTGGTACATTTATCCTGATCGATGCTTAATTCACCTTTAAATGGTTTTTTAACCTCAGCAGCGTCTACTGGGCATATCTCCTTACACCATCCACAATTGATGCATGATTCATCATCTATGAAAGAGCTTCCTTCGATTTCACTATCTTCTGGTTTCAGGTCGTAATCTCCGTATGAACAGCTTCTGCAAACTGCTTTTATAGCATCTACGGGACATGATTTTCTGCATATAAGACAGTAAACACATTTATCTTTGTCCACATATATGTCTGAAGATACTGTTGGATCAACTGACGTTGGTTCATGATGTTCCATAACAATAGCATCTGCTGGACACATTTCCTCACAGACTCCACAGCTTATGCATGTATTCTTATCAATCTCTATTTCACCAGTCACCAGCTTAGATCTGTCAGGTAAACTTCTAGCAATGGTTATGGCTTCTCTAGGGCATGCTGTTTCACATGCTTTACAATATATACATGTATCATCATCTATTTCTGCAGATTTGATCAGGCTAGGATATTCGTCCATTTCTTTAATGGATATATCATCTAATTTGAATTCCAAAGCATCCGCTGGACATCCTACACTGCACATACCACATAATACGCATTTATTTTCGTCTATGGATATTTTAGGCACTTCAGCACCTGTTCTTACAATTGCACCTATATCGCCGAGTTCTATTGCTTCTACAGGGCAGATTTGTTCACAGATACCACAGCCAACACAAATTTCATCTTTGAAGGACAGTTCTCGTTTTTCTTCTGGTGAAGAACGTTTAACGCACATGTCCTTGGCTTTGACTTCCTTGGTATTAGCAACCATTTTTTTCCTCCGAGATTTTTATTGAATTGGTGGGACAAACATCCCCACACATAAGACACCCACAGCACCATTCAGAATCAATGTGTGCCTTAAGATCATCTAACACAATGGCATTCATCAGACATGTATCTGCACAGAGCCCACAACCAATACAGGAATCTTCAACTGTTGCATGAAATTCCTTTTTCGAGCATGTTTTCACTATGATCCTTGTTTTTTCACTGTCATTTAAGAGTGCGAAGGTTAAAGTTAGGAAATCTCTAGGACAAAACTTGGTTATTATCTCTGCTACTTCGATAGAATTCCAAGACAAATTTCGGCCATTTAAATAGTGTGAAACGGTTGATCTGTCCATTTCAAGTATTTTGGCAACTTCCTTTTGATTGTACCCATCTCTTATAAGCTCCACTGCTGTCAGATACTTCAATCCTGAAACTATATGTTTTGGCATTTGGACACCATGTGTGTTAATTACACTTTACTATACCTATGATATATATATTCCTACTAAAAACTAATCGGTAGATATATATATTGAAGTGTATTTATAACACTAATTATTCTGTAACTGAGATAATTAAAACCAGTCTCATTATTAAAAATCCCCTGATAAAGTATATTTAACCATAAAACGCTGCACTCATATTAACTCTATACCAAAAATTATATTATTCCACTTAATTTTTAAATAAAACCTTTTTTATCATTTGAATATACATAAATAGCTATTAAAATGAAATTCAATATAAATAATTCAATATTGTTAATAAAATAATGTAATAAAAAAAAATTTGTAATTTATATATCTGAGATTCATTATTATTAAATTGCCAATAAAAAAAACTAAAAGGGTATTTATATAATTAATGCATTGATATTTTTTAGGAGGCGTTTTATGAAGATATTGGGAGTTGCAGGTACAAAAAACACAGGTAAAACCACTTTAGTTACTTTAATAGTCCGAGAACTGGTAAAAAGAGGTTATCAGGTAGGTACTATCAAACACACCCATCATGAATTCGATTTAGAAGGCAGGGACACTTGGAAACACCGCGAAGCTGGTGCTGAACTAGTGGTGGGAGCTGGAGATGACACCTTCTTTCTGGTAAATGAAAGGTTTGAACTTGAAAAAATCCTTAAAATCATCAAATGTATTAAAGAACTTGATTATATAGTTATTGAAGGGTTTAAATTTTCTAATTATCCTAAAATATCAACAACAGAAGTTACTGACGATTTTACTATATCTAATGTGAATGTATTTGAAATAAATGATGAAGATGTCATTAATCTGGTGGATTTGGTTGAAGAAAGAACTTATGGATTAATTCCCGGTTCTGACTGCGGAAATTGTGGTTATGATAACTGTCTGGATATGGCCCAAGCCATAATCAAGGGAAAAATTACAGAAGATAAGTGTAAAATGAAAAAACTGGATGAAGTACAGCTTTTCATTGGAGATAAAATGATTCCCTTAAATCCCTTTGTACAGGATTTCATGAAAAAAAGTTTGATGGGAATGATAAGTACACTTAAAACCGGTGAGACTAAAATTCCACAAGAAAAACTGGAGTTGCTGATTAAAAATGGTGAAGACTGATAATTTCCAGAGGCCGGTTCTATCCCTCCGCATCTCCATAACCAGCCGTTGCAACATCAACTGTTTTTACTGCCATCATGATGGTGTCATCCCTAAACAATACGAAATGACCCCCTCAGAAATAGAAAGAATCTCCAGGATAGCAAAAAATCTGGGAATAAAAAAAATACGGCTTTCAGGTGGAGAACCCCTCATAAGAGGAGACATAATAGATATTGTTAAAAGAATATCTGCTTTAGGATTCCAGGATGTGTCACTAACCACTAACGGAACTCTCCTAAAAGAATATGCGCAAAAATTAAAAGAAGCTGGACTTAACCGAGTAAATGTAAGTTTCGACACCCTTAATCCTGAAACTTATCGTTTCATCACCCAAAGTAACTACTTAAACCAGGTGAAAGAAGGGATTAAAGAAGCAGTTAAGGCGGATCTTTATCCGGTTAAGGTGAATATGGTAATTATGAGGGACTTAAACCATCAGGAGATATGGGATATGTTCCAGTTTTGTAAAGAAACCGGAGCAATACTACAGATCATAGAGCTGCTTAAAACCGAAAGCTGTCCTGATACTGATTTTTTCGATGATTATCACTACGATATAGGCATCATCGAGGGAGAACTGAAGGAAAAAGCAACTGACATCAAAACCCGGCCCTTCATGCAAGACCGGAAGAAGTATTTCTTGGAAGGCAGCGAAATCGAAGTGGTTCGCCCTATGGATAACACCGAATTCTGTAAAAACTGCACCCGCCTCAGAATAACCCCTGATGGTAATTTAAAACCATGTTTACTCAGAAATGATAATCTAGTGGATCTTATGGAGCCCATTCGACGTGGAGATTCTGATGAAAAACTGGAAAAACTGTTTTTAGAAGCCATATCCAATCGTGAGCCCTACTATGATCATTGTTGATTGTTTAACCAGTAAGATCACTCTATCTATAATCTATTAGATCATCGACTATTTTTTTTAAAAATCTTTACCCAAATAAAACAATGTATTCTAAACAAAAAAATATCTCAATAATTACTTTAAAATACCTCGCCCTCAAAACGAAGGTATAAAAAAATATATTCATTAAATTAAACATAATTGAAGTGTTTAAGGGAGGTTTAACCATATGAAGGATCAACCAAATGAGGAATTACCACCACATTATAAGAGTATAAGGAATCGTTTTGGAGATTATGGCAAAATTTTAGCGGAACTGGGCCAAGTAGTCAGAGATTCAGGACCTTTAGATAATAAAACCTCTGAATTGATACAGCTCGCCGCAGCAGCAACCCTGCGCTCAGAGGGAGCTGTGCATAGTCACGCTAAAAGGGCTATGGATCTTGGTGCGTCTCCTGAGGAAGTATATCACACTTTAATACTACTCACCAGCACCATAGGCTTTCCCAATGTAGCTGCATCCATATCATGGGTGGATGACCTTTTTGAATGATTAATTACTCGAATCCTGCCAAATCCAGGTTTTAATACCCTAATTAATTTAAATTTTTTTAAAATTCTATATTGATGATAATATAATTGATTATAAAACCCCTAAAGAGGTAAATAAATACTAGAAATGGTTAAAAACATGACCACTCTGCTAAAAATGGTTAAAAACATACCCACCCTACGAATTAATGGGTAAATTTTCCCGCTAGAGGAAAAAATTATTTTCGATAAAGAAAATTGATAATAATAAGTGAAACAGAATTTGGTGATCTGATTATCACTCCAGTACCGTGTGTCTTTGTTTTAAATCTTCTTCGGTCTTACCCATGTCCACCATAAGTTGCGCTATAACCGCATCTAAGAATATGAGGGTGGTGACTTCAAATAAGGTTCCCAGTGGGGATAGGGATTGGTGTTTCCCGTTTATCTGCCTTCTGATATAATTTTTCTCTGAATCGATTTTAGTTCGTCCTTTAATATGTACTACCAGATCTGCCATGTTACCCACTGTGGAATCCACATATGATGTGACTGCAATGATCTTGGCTCCCCTTTTTTTTGCAATTTGGGCAGTGCTTATGATGTAACTGGTCTCTCCTGAGCCAGAAATAGCCAGAAGACAATCTTTATCTCCAATAGCTGGTGTTATTGTTTCTCCAACCACATAAACTCCTATTCCCAAATGCATAAGTCGCATGGCAAATGCCTTGGCCACTAACCCTGATCTACCCAGTCCCAGCAGGAAAACATTTTCACATGATCTCAAAAGGTTAAGCATCTCTTTAACGCTGTTTTGGTCAAGTTCATCTGAAACAGTTATTATATTATCCACTATTTCTTCTATTGCATCGTTTAAAATCATATATTCACCAGATAAAGACTAATAACTAGGATAATTATTTCTATCACTTATCTATAACTGTTCATATTCTTATATAAATAGTTCAAGTAACCCCTCAAAATAAATTCTCATCTTCACCATAACCCATAGAACAGATAAATCAGGGGCTTTCAAAATAATAGAATTACGATGGAGCATAAAAATATTTATTCTCATCTGATCAGATTTTAATATAATTTAAGTGGTTTAAATGTTGTATAAACCTAAATTAAGCCTGATTATAAATGGACAGGTCCTGGGTTTTAAATTTCTTGAAGCCTTAGACCAAGTGGCCCAGACCATGTCCCAGAGAAGGGCCTCGCAAATTTTGGGAATATCCCATGCGGTGTTAAACCGGCGTATAAAAGATGCTGAGGAAAAGCTGAGTATGAAACTGGTGGATACTACCGGATCAGGTTCAGAACTCACCAAAAATGGCCGAGAAATTCTTCAAAAATATCGAAATCTCATGAAAAGGCTTGAAAAGCATACAAAACCAGTTATTTCTGGAGGTTATATTTCAACAGGACTTATAGAAGTTTTAGCTGCAGAATACGGGTTAGACGTTCTCATATATAAGTCAGATGATGAAAGTGCCCTGTATCTGGCTGATAGGGATATGGTAGATATTTTAACTCTTGATGACCCTGCTAAGGCTTTTATGCGAGATCTGGATTTTATTCCCATAGCCCGTGATCATCTGGTACTGGTATCACCTGCCGGAGTGACAGTGGAGCATCTGGATGAGTTGGAAGGGAAAAAATTTGTGGAAATAGTTGGCTCATCCCAGCGACTGGCCTGGAACACCCTGGACAATAAAGGAGTGGATTATAATTTAGTTAAACATGTTAAATCTCCTTATGAAGCTTTAAAGTTGGTTCAGAGTAATAAAGATCTCTACACATTTCTAAACAACAGTTTCATCCCGGGTTGTGATATGTTAAAGGATGATACCCAACATATCATTACTCTGGTTTTACTTAAACAGGATAATGAAAGATTAAAAAGATTTTTAGAGTTTATTTTGGGCAGAGGCCGTAAAATCATAAAAGAATCAGGTTTTGAAACAATTTAGATGAACTATCCTCTTATGGTTATTTCATTCCTTCTTGATCTTATCCAATTCTAGTATTTCAGTACGGTCATTGTTTTGGGTGGTTAATTTTAAATATTTCAAAAATAAAGTTAAGGAAGGTGATTTATTGAAGGATAAAAATGATTTATTGGCCGTTGGACATACCGCATTTGATTACATAATCCAGGTTAATCAATTTCCAAAACCAAACTCCTCCACCGCCATAAATAAGATGAAAACACTCTTTGGAGGAGCAGCAGCCAATGTAACTGTTGTTGCATCTAATTTAGGACTTAAATCAAGTTTAGTTTCTGCTGTAGGGGATGATTTTTTAGGATCTGCCTATCAAAAAAAGCTTATGGATTTGAATATAGACACGCAGGGTATGATTCTGGTTGATGAAGAAAAAACTCCCACTGCCTTTGTTATGACCAACGCTAACAATGATCAGATCAGTTACTTTTACTGGGGTGCAGCAGCCCACTTTAAAAATTCAAACCCACCCATAAAAACCATTCAAAACGCTGCTGCAGTGCATCTGGCCACAGGAGATCCTCATTTCAACAGGAAATGCGGTGAAGTGGCAAATGAATATGGGAAGCTAATATCCTTTGATCCAGGACAGGATTTGCATATGTATTCTCCTGAAGATCTTAAAGATGTTTTAAAGATTTCTGACATCCTATTTGGAAATCATCATGAAATTGACCGCATTATGGATGCATTGAAAATTGATATAAACGAATTGAGAGATTTAGGGCCAGATATTGTTGTTAAAACTGTAGGAAAGGAAGGAAGTATCATATATTCTGATAAAAAGATAAAAATAGATGCGATACTTACTGAAACTCTTGATCCCACGGGAGCAGGCGATTCTTATAGGGCCGGATTTCTTAAATCTTATCTTAATGGTGAAGATCTCCAAAAATGTGGGAATTTTGCCTCGGCAGTTGCTTCATTTATTGTGGAAGCTGAAGGCTGTCAAACCAATATCCCCAACAATAATATGGTCTTAAAACGGTTGAAACATCACTAATCCAGTAAATAAGGCTAAAAAAGACTTATAAGTAGATATATCCTAAAAAAGCACGTAAAGTAAATATTAATAGAATTAACTAAAAATTAGGGTCTCAAGCCATCTGAACATTGATTATAATTTTATATCCAACTAATAAGATGAGATCTACATTATGATTAATTAATTCCGGTGGATAATACTGAATCTTAATTTGAAGCATTAAGGAAATCATTTAATACATATCTATTTTTAAGTGAAACATAAATTGAAATATAAGAATATGGCAGAAATGCACATATAATTAGAGAATAATAATATACAAAATTGCAAAGGTTCAATTGAATATTGCTTATTATTAGAGCTTTTATGATTTAAAAAGTTAACACGGTGATTCTATGACACAAATGGATGATGCAAGAAAAGGGATTATAACCGATGAAATGAAATCCGTAGCAGAAGCGGAAAATGTCGATGTTGAATTCATCCGAAAATCTGTAGCTTACGGTACCATTGCCATTCCCAGTAACAAAGGTAGAGAAGTGAAATCTGTTGGTATTGGAACAGGACTCCGAACCAAGGTCAATGCCACCATTGGAACTTCAACTGACATATGTGACTTTGATATGGAAGAAGAAAAGGCCAAAGTGGCCATGGCCAATAAAGCTGATACTTTAATGGAACTATCTGTGGGTGGAGACCTGGATGAGATCCGGAGAAGAATTCTGAAAATATCAGATATACCCGTGGGTAGTGTACCGGTCTACCAGGCTGCCTTTGAAACCATCCGGGAAAAAGGCGCTGCCATTTACATGGACGAAGATATTATGTTCAAGTCCATTGAAAAACAGGCAAAAGATGGTATTGACTTCATGGCCATTCACTGCAGTGTGAACATGGAAACACTCAAACGTCTCAAAAGACAGGGACGGGAAGGTGGACTGGTTAGCCGTGGAGGAGCATTAGTATCTGCCTGGATGGTGGAAAACGAAACAGAAAACCCCCTATACAAGAACTTCGATTACATACTGGAGATCGCCAAAGAATATGACTTTGTAATGTCCATGGCCAACGCCATGAGAGCTGGAGCCATTGCAGATGCCACTGACCGCGCTGGAGTTCAGGAACTCATCATCTTAGGTGAATTAATTGACCGGGCCCGGGAAGCTGGTGTGCAGACCATAACAGAGGGACCAGGCCACATACCCTTAAATGAAATCCAGGCCAATGT
>MVQZ01000004.1 GCA_002067565.1 Methanobacterium sp. PtaU1.Bin242
TTGGTTTGCTACCGATTTGTAAATACTATAAGTCATTGTTTGGTTATTGAGGGTGCGTGAAACACTTAAACTCTTCCACTGTCCGTTTGTTATATCTGCTTTAATTCTTTCTGAAATTAATGCTCCAGCTTTAAATTTGTAGTAGATTGTTAATGTTAAACTGTAAATTCGAGTATCTATTCCTGCTGCATTTGTTCGGAGTTTAGCTGTTACTGTATTATAGGTTGCTGGAGTGTTAGGCAGATTCCAAAGGTCATTGTCTGCTCCTAATTCAACCGTTCCTACACTAGTCGGTAAACCGATTGTTTTCACTTGTGAAGTAGTACCACCAGCTACAAGTGTAACCTCCAGCGTCTTGCTTGCTGCTGCGCTATAACATTTTACTGTTGCTTTAATTCCCATCACCTGACAGGCTGTAGACAAAGTGAATGTTAATCCGGCATTGGCAGATTGTGTCCAAGTCAGGGTAGAGGCCGTGTAAACAGTAACTGTAACGTAGTATATCCTTGACTGCGAAGCAGTATTGGTCTGCAATTCTATATCTAAGGATGTAAATGTGGTTGGAATGCCTCCCCACATATCACCATCACCACCTAAAGGAATTGTAAGTGTTTCCCCAGAGACAGGGAGTGTTGTGGTTTTAGCCCAAGAGCCACTGCCACTTTTAACCCTAACTGTTAGCGTCTTACCACTTGCTGCACACCAACATCTGACATTTACTTTAACACCGGTTACCACACTGTTCGCTGGTATGCTGAAGGTACTACCAGTTAATACCATTTTGTTAGACTCTATAGGTCGTCTTTCCCAGTAAGCTGTCACTTTCACATGGTAAAGCTGAACCCGTGCATTAGTATTTGCCTGTAATTTAATCGTTAGCGAAGTAAGGCTTTCTGGTAGTCCACCCCACATGTCATTATCCCCACCAAAGGCAAGATATGAAACACTTGTTGGTAGTGATGCTGTTTTTAGTTTCGTAGTCGCACCAGATGTAACCCATACATCCAATGTTTTACTTGCAGTTTCACAATAACTTCTCACCTCAACTTTCAGCCCTTTAATTACTGCATCTGGGTGATTGAAGCTTACACCCGTCAGGGTTATCGTATTTGTTTCGGTCAGTCCACTGCCGGTCGTATAATATACATACATTGATATACAGTCAATATAAAACGTTGGATTGTAAGAACTTGCATTATAGTAGGATACATCCACACCAAAATTACTCGCATTCACCTGTGCCGGGGTTAGGGATGTCCCCCACATAACACCGTTACCACCGTATGATTTAGTTGCGTATGTGTTTGGCAACTCTTCATCAAGGTCTGCTTTATTACTTCCTGTACGACTACCACTCCTAACTAGATAAATTTTATTGTCCCTAGTTGATGCTGTAGTACTAGTCTTCCTTTTAACAAGCACTTTTACACCAGTGATGGTAGCGTTAGAAGGTATAGTAAACCCGAAGCCCGTGACTCGCAACACATTCGTTTGTCTATTTGTGGTTGTTGCACTGGCATATGCACCCGACCCGTCACACGATTCCACACGACTACCATATAACCAATCTCCTCCTCCAGTTGGGTTTCCATCATCTACTGTTGTCTGGTTAGATGAATATTTTGCACCTTGAGAGCCTTCTACGACAGGATCTTCTGAGTAACAAAAGGTATTGGAATCTCCATCGGCTATGTTTGGCCTATCATAGAACGTAATTTTGCCGGTATCTTGACTTGAGCCAGTTGGATTGCTTACTAATGTACCGGTAGGTAGCTCTCCTGTGTACGCATAAGTATCCGAGTTTGTATCTGCTGCGTTTGAAAGATTTTCCCATTGGCAGGTATTACCAACTTGTGATGAGACGGTTGGATTTTTAGACTGACTACCGGTGCCAGGACTACTCTGTGCATAAGTATTTGCATCTGCATCAACCATATTCTGGATATTACTCCAACTATATCCAGCACCGCTTTGATCTACTAAACTAGGATTTCTACCGTTGCTTTTCAACACCTGATCAATACTTACAATCCCTCCAGATTCTGCTAGATAGTATGCTAAACTATCTCGCATATAGTCGCTGCTAGTATCATGGACGAAAACAGTTGATATAATCTTTGCCTGATAATCAATCCCCATCTCCATACTCACATTGTGGAAACTATGCTCTTCAATAGCTGTCGCAATACCAAATCCCATACCAGCAGATTCAACAACCTCTTCTTCACCTAAGGTATTGTATATTGAAGAATTTATTTGCGCTCCCATTTCCATTTCTACTTCTGCTTCTTCATCTATAAATGTGACTTCATCACCATTTTCATTTAAAACAGTTCCGACCGTATCTTCAATATCTAATTCTAGGTCTAACTCTGTACCAGCCTTTGCTGTGGGGATGTCCCATACAGGGTCCTCGAACTCAAGTATGGCAGGTTCTCCATGAACCACATATTGCGGTATTGCTTTAGTTCCAAAAGGTTTGCAAGTATCACATATGTTCTGTAAGCCTTGTATAACGGAGCCATCTTCATCTATTTGATTTTTCATTGGTAAGATTTTGAAATTTGAAGGTATACTATGGTAAGGAATATCTACGTAGAATACCCCTGGCCAGTATTCATCTCCGGCCCATACACCACCAGTTTTTATCTCTTCTTCTTTCCAGATGAATAAGTACTCATCTATATTTTTAATTATAGGAATAACACCTAGTTTATGGTATATCTCACTTCTTAAAAGTTTGAACCTATCAAATAGTCCAGATTGTTTTATTTCACCAAATAGGGGTTCCGAATAACTTCCTCCATTTACACTGTTTGCCTCGATTAAGTGAGAAGATTCATTAATCGATGCAACTATTGTTGAAACATTTCCAGTAAATTTTTCTATGATATTACCATCTTCAATCACCACTAAACTATACATCTGATCTGATTCCTCATAAAATGACAATTGTAAGGTTTTAGCGACTAAAATTTCTGGCTTGATTTTTACACTTAGCACTCCTAGATCTACTTCGGTTGTAGTACCCATTCTGGTTCTGTACTCATTCAATAATCGTTCTTCAAGATAGTAATCCTGTTCGACTGGGTACAAATAACCGACAGGATATGTGGTTTGTAAATCTCCAGATGTTAAATCATCCCGATATTCCCTTCTAGTGAGTCCCATTCCAATAGCGTTTCTGTCCAAGTATGGGTTAGGTTGATATGTTGGATCTTCCGCTTCATAACTAACCGGGAAACCAACCTTTTTTGTAACCCCAATCCCAAAGTAGCTAACCTCAACATATACAGGGACCTCCTCATTAAATTCAATCTCTCCAGTATGGCTAAAAGTATTAGGAGCTGCGAAGTTAACACAATAAATCTCAGTATCTTCAGTGTGGATACTAACAGACTTAATCGGCGCTTCCCCAACAGTCCACACTCGCACTTTTACTATAGATTGTATGATAGAATCTTCACTAACAATATTTTCTCTCCATATTTGAATCGGCATCTCTCCAAAGCTGCACATGAAACGGTACATTTTATCCAGAAATTGTTTGTCGATCTTATCTGAAAAAAGTTTAAGAGTTGCGTCTTTCCTAAACCACCGTGCTGCCCTTTCTTTCATTGATTTACGAAGCGTCAATGCTTACCACCACACTAGTAGGTCTAATGACCTGGTTATCTTCTAGTATAATATTTCCATCCGCATCACAGATGTTCTCGTCTGCGTCATGCGTTATTTTTACACCATATAGCTTATATTGGAACTCTAGAGAGTAGACTAACCAGCTTGCGGCATGGGAAAGATAGAATTTTTGACCTACCCCATTTCGGGTAACAAACTTCAGGAATGCAGTATTTCCATCTATCCGAAGCTGATCACGAACATTTGGTAGTATGTCACCCTTTTGTGCAACGGAAAACTCCAATTTAAATTTCACAGGTAATTCTTCTACACCTCCAACATACTTCATAATACCTTCTGCTAGTTCGACACGTTTTTGTATTAGTTCCATTTCTTCATCTACATCTGTATCGAAGTATATTGCCCCTGTTCCAGGTCCTACATAGTTGTCTACAAGATTATATCTCCATTGTGGTATACCCAATATTGCAGCCATCTGATTTCTTATACCTGCATCTGTAACTTTGTCAAATAACATACGCGATGATAAAGCCCCCTTCTTAATTTCATCGGTTGTCTCTTCATCATATCCACCCCAGCTACTTTGCTCATTCGTAACTGTTACATCTGGTAAAGCGTTCTTACTTATTATGGTTAGTTGATTTGGTGAAACAGTAGATGAAGCTCCGGGATTAACAGATCTTGCCATAACTCGGCAATAATCCTCTCCCTCATAAATCCACGCGTCTTCTATTGTAATGTACTCCTTTGGATTTAGTGTTCCTGCTTCTATAATGGTGCTTGCTGGTATATTGATATCATCAGAGTTAATTACCTCCCCTAGTTGGTTCCTTGCTCGTCGGAAAGTTAATATTACTAAACTCCAACTAGAAGTTCTCCAAACATAGAGAGGTGTAGCTAATTTTTTGATATAATCAGAATCAGTAGCAGTAACAAGGTTTGTTTGTCGAACCCACTCATCCGCTATTCGTTGGTCGTATGCCAATGTAGCAGCTTGTATTGAAAGGAACTGATCATAAATACCTCTCTCCTGCATATCAAGAAATTGCTCCCTATCTGTATTAGCTTTCAATTCATCAAAAATTTCTGTCTCAGTTTGTGCCAACCGTAACATCTCCTTCCTTTTTTATCCCATCCTTTAGTATAGCTAATGTAAAAGTAATAGTGCCAGCTTTCCTTTTTTTCTGAACCTCTATGTCAAATTTGTCAATTGGATAATTATCGACCACTAATTGGATATAGAACTCTAACTCTTTTAACCAAAAATCGTTAATTTTTTTCCCAATTAATCTGTGTATATAACTACCATAATTTGAGAACCTTTCACTATCAACACTACCAAATGGTGTCATTAGTTCACACACCACAGCTTGCCAGAGAGTTTCCAAATCTTGTGTATATTGAAGATCAACACCATTAGTTTTGAAGTTCATATTGAAGTTATTCTCTTCAAATTCCAATCTTAAATCCTGTTTATCATAACTCATTCTATTCTCCTCTATTCAAGACATACATAGTAAATTGTACGGTTCGTAGTTGTCCCCGAACATAAAAATAAATTAATACCCGCTTCTTTTACCGATCGCTAACCATCGCACCGTTAGAGAAATTGTTAATTCAGTATATAGGGATATAACAAAATTAGTACCACCAGAACCATAAGTGGCAAGGTTTATTTTAGTAGAAGTGATAGCATTATGCCCCGTGGTGACCACGGGTGTACTCTGGAAAGTATGGGTAAATGTTATTGTTTGTGTACGGTTTCCTGCCGCTGCTGCGAAGGTATAATAACCCCATTCAACCATAAACCCATTGCTAAAGGTTATTCGGCCAGTTTGGTTGCTTACAACAAATTCATCAACCTCTATTTTACCAACGATGGCATCGGCTATCATTCCGGGAACAACACCTTGTATCTCAGCATCAGCTATATCCGGACTAAGAGCATCAACACGTGCATCGACTTCAGTTTGGTCTAAAAAGTCTTCTGTTGCATCACTAATCATCGGTGGAATATATACTTCCAAGTCTTCAATACCGATTAACTCCTCGAACTGTTTTTCATTCACAATAAAATTCGGTGCAGTAAGCTCAACTTTATCTCCTTTAATGCTAAATCTGGATTGTCCCACCTGAGTTACGTCTTCTCCAGGTTCAACAGGAATTTCTTCGTTATCTATACTCCGAATAATGTGCCATTCATTACCACTTCTATCTTGAAGCAAAAGAACTTCTCGTATTGGGTTCAAATTTAAAATATTAGCGCCTGGAACGCCATTTGGTAACCTTCTTCTATAAATATCAAATGTATTGAAAGCAGATATAATTTCACCGGTATCTTTCAATCTACAAATCCACCCATCACTGTAGAGTTTATTTAATTCAATTTTAAGAAGTTCAGCTTCATGACCACCAATTTCGAGATCACCTACATTCTTACCTACCTGCCGGTAAGTACCTGCAACCTTTTGTAGATCTTCTTTTGCTTTATTTCGCCCTATATTCATTTTAATACCCCATCGACGATAGTATAGA
>MVQZ01000005.1 GCA_002067565.1 Methanobacterium sp. PtaU1.Bin242
ACAATAGCTGTTGCACTGGTGTTATTAACATTATTGTCCTCATCTTTTTCAGTAACTAGATTTTCAGGATCAACTGTCACTGTGATCGGTACAATATCACCTGCACTTCTGTATACTGGATCTGGGATGATTAATGTTGTGCTGTTTCCTGCAGCAAGTGCAGGTACATTTACTGTGGTGCTGGCACCATCAACCACTATGGTTGCCATGGATACAGGGGCATCCTCTGTACCGTTATTGGTAATGGTCACAGCGATTTTGTCATGTATGTATATAGACGGAGAAACACTGTTAACTATTAGGTCAATACCATTAGTCGCTGTGATATTCTCTGTTTTGGTACTGGTTCCCATAATATTGGCTACAGTAAGGGTTACTGTGTAGTTTCCATGAGTGTTGTAGGTGTAGGTGGGGTTTTGTTCTGTGCTGTCTATGATTCCATCACTGTTGAAATCCCATGCCCATGAAGCGATTGCTCCATTGGATTGGTCAGTGAAGTTCACTGTTAAAGCAGCGTCACCAGATGTTTTATCAGCAGAGAAATCTGCAACTGGTGGATCTGGAGCGATAACAGTAATGTTAGTCATGGTCTTCGTGCTGTTTCCTGCAGCATTGGTCACTGTTAAAGATACTGTGAAGTTACCAGGGTTATAGTAGGTGTAGATTGGGTTTTGTTCTGTGCTATCTACTACTCCGTCACCATTGAAGTCCCAAGCCCAAGTCATTGGAATACTTCCAGTTGATAGGTCTGTGAACTGCACGGTAAATGGTGCATCACCAGATGTTTTATCGACAGAGAAATCAGCAACAGGTAACGTTGCCGGGTTAACAATGAGATATTCTGTTTTAGAGACAGTGTCACTACTATTTCCTTTGCTGACTATTAAATTCACATTGTAGTTTCCAGGGGCCTGGTATGTATATGTGGGGTTTTGTTCTGTACTGTCGATAGTACCATCATCATTGAAGTCCCATGCCCAGGAATCAATCTCCCCTGCAGACAGGTCGGTGAATTTCACTGTTAACGGTGCATCACCAGTTAATTTATCTGATATGAAATCAGCAATAAGAACTGGATAGATCGTTGGTTCAATGTCTACCAACTGACGGATATACAACCAAGCTAAGGGGTTGTAACTTCCTGCTCGTAAAGTCAAGGGAAGTGTATCATAAGGAATTTTGCTATGTGTCTTTTCAGTATTGTCCCCGACTTTTAGAGAAACTTTGCTGTTGGTCCATTTCATTTCCATCCGTTGATAATCATTTACCATACTGGTACCTGCTCCGCTTGAGCCGCTGGAAGGAGTGCTAACCCATAACTCTGCAATACTACTGGTAGCCCTTATCACTGCAGTGTTAACAAAACTACTCCCTGTTCCAAAACCAATATAGGCACCACTATACCATAAATTACCATATAAACATAGCGCTGCGTTGTTGGTAAACTGTAGATATGATTGAAGATTTGCGGAGTTTAAAATAAAATTCGAATCGTTAAGGATGGGTGTTCCACTGGTTACCTGCCATTTGGATGTGTCCAGGGTTGTTCCGTCAAAGTCATCGAATAATAGGAAAGTGGCTTCTCCGTTGGCTGCGCTGCCTATTGTGGAGTTTCCGTAGTATATGTCGATCGCAACAGGAGTATTATTTCCTTGTGGTATGAATGGTACTTTAACCCAGAATACTGTGCCATTTGAACCTACAGGGGTTTCCATCCAGTAGTTCAGTTGAGTACCATCTGCAAGTGCAAATCTGATGTCGTTGTAGTTTGATTGGGAGATGTTTGGGAGGTAAATGTTTGCTCCGGAATTTGTACCAGTGGTATTGTGTATAACTAGTTTCACCTGGTAATCTGTGAGATCAGTTGTGGATCCTGCAACATAGGCTCGGTACTTGTATTTGAAGTCTTCAGGCTTCCAACCATTGACAGTAACATAACTTGTTCTGGTTATGCTGCTACTACCTCCAGGTCCGGTGGCTGTTAATTTTACACTGTATTTTCCGCTTGTATTGTAGATGTAGAGAGGGTTCTGTTCAGTGCTGTCGACGATACCGTCACCATTAAAGTCCCAAGCCCAGGAAGTAACAAACTTGGATTGATCCTTGAACCTCACATACAATGGTGCATATCCAATTTTTTGGTCAGATGTGAAATTTGCAACCGGAGGAACTACAGCCAACTGTATTGAAGAATTTATTGTGCTATTTCCCAGTACATTGTATGCTGTGAGGGTTACAGTGTAGTTTCCGGGTGTTGAGAAAGCATAGGTGTAGGTGGGGTTTTGTGCTGTGCTGTCTATGATTCCATCACCGTTGAAGTCCCATGCCCATGAAGTGGCATATTTGGACTGATCTGTAAATTTCACAGTTAATGGAGCAGTTCCAGAATCTACATCTGATGTGAAATTAGCTTCAACCGGAACGACCTTGAAAGCATACAGTTTACCATCATAACTTCCCACATAGAGACTACCATCAGAACCTATAGCTGGTGCACCACTTATATCGCCACCAGTGGTGTAACTCCATTTAAGTGTTCCATCGGGGTTCAATGCATATACTTTATCATCGTAGCTACCGAAATATATGGTCCCGTCAACATCAACAACTGGTGTACCGTATATGGCACCTCCAGTGGTGTAGTTCCATTTAAGTGTTCCATCAGGATTCAGTGCATAGAGTTTACTGTCACGACTTCCAATGTAAACAGTCCCATCAGTTGCAAAGGCAGGTGTACCGTATATGTAACCGCCAGTGGTGTATGTCCATTTAAGTGTTCCATCAGAATTCAGTGCATAGAACTTTTTGTCGTAGCTTCCCACATAAATGGTACCATCAGGACCTATAGAGGGCGCACCATAAATTCGGTTTCCAGTGATGTATGTCCATTTGAGTGTTCCATCAGGATTCAGTGCATAGAGTTTACTGTCGTAGCTTCCCACATAGATGGTTCCGTTGGAATCGATTGCCGGAGTACCGCCATAGTTATATATGTAGTTTCCAGTGGTGTATGTCCATTGGAGTGTCCCATCAGGGTTAATTGCATACAGATTCTTGTCGTAGCTTCCAACGTATAGAGTGCCAGCAGGACCTATGGCTGGGGAACTGTAAAGTGCACCTCCTGTGGCGTATACCCATTTAACGGTCCCATCAGGGTTCAATGCATAGAGTTTACCATCTATGCTTCCGAAATATATGGTTCCGTCAGTTGCAATGGTTGGTGTGCTTTGAATCTGATTTCCGGCGGTGAATTTCCATCTTACTGTTCCGTCTGGGTTCAGTGCATAGATATTACAGTCACGACTTCCTATGTAAATGGTTCCGTAAGTTCCAATGGAAGGTCCGGCATACTGTATGCTACTTCCAGTGGTGTGAGCCCATATAACAACACTGTCTTCTGGTCCGTTATATGGTGATTGTCCAGTGTTGTTGTTGTTTCCTTGGAACTTGGGCCAAGTTGAATTGGCAAGTCCATTACCAGTTGGATGCACTTCAATTAGACCGGAACGCACAATAGTATTGTTACCTACAGTGTTACCTGTGTTGAGTGTTACATTGTATTTACCCACGTTTGTGTAAGTGTATGACGGGTTTCGCTCGGTGCTGTCCACGATTCCATCACTATTGAAGTCCCATAACCATGAAGTTGGTCTGTTTAGGGATGTGTCGTTAAACTGCACATTTAAAGGACCCACACCAGCTGTGGTGTTAGCTGTGAAATTAGCCACAGGAACCAAGATAGGCAGTTCCTCACTCACTGTAAGAGTGGAAAGAACTATTTTATATGACCCACTACCCAGGGTGTAAGTTAGTGTGCTGTCCTGTCCTGGTGTTACATTGCCGGTGACATTCCAAGTATGTGTTTCAAAGTAATTAACTGGCGCCACAGGGTCAGTTCCATTAAATGGTTGACCATTGAAGTTGTAACTTCCATCCTTACTGGATAAACCAACAGCATTTAAAGTGGCGTTAAGCACGCCTAAGGTAACATTGCTGGTTTTAAATGTGGTCTGTGATGAACCAGTGTTTATCCAGTCCTGTCCGTCATTAACCCAGTAATGCACCCTATCATCATCTCCATCGTTGTAGGCCGCGACCAGGGCGATCATCTTTAATCGTCCATCAAATGTAGCTGTGCCTACCTGTTCCGTCTTCACATAAATCGAGGGATTGGTGCAGGTGATGAGTCCGGTTACGTCGTACCATGCTTGGTAGTCTGAGTAAACTCGGAAGCAGTGGTCGTTGATCCAGTAGATAGTTCCATCTATGGAATATTGGTCACTAGTCATTAATTCGTTTCCCAGAATAGTCTCATAGATACTGTCTCCGTTCCCGTCCAGTTTGACTGTGACGTTGGCTGGCCAGTTGGCACTACCACTTCCCGAGTAAACATTCACATAAACCCGTGCCCAGTCCAATCCAGTGTTGTCGGGCAAGTTATATGTTTGATTAAATTCCCGTGAAGTAGCGTCTGTGGGTTGATTAGCAAATGGCACTGGTTGGGTAGCGTTCACATACAGATCCCCAGACACCGTACCGTTATGGGTGGTGTTCAGGGGTGTGTTGGCTGCAGATGCGACTCCACAAAGTACCAGGGCGAAAATCAGGGTTAAAACCAATAATGCGGGTTTTTTTGCTTTCATGGCTTACTCACCCCCTTTATTTTAAATAATTTCATTTTTATTATTCTCCTTAATATTTTATAGATAGAATTTCTTATTTTCTGAGATTTTATTAGGAATATCGTTTATTTATTAAAATAAAGACATTTAATTTAAGTAAAATAAAAATTACGCTTTTTCCCCTTTTCTGTTACCACCTCTGGGTGATTGGATTTACTCAACCACATTTTAGTGATAGATGGCTAGTTCAATCAAATATATAATACTTTTTAAATGATTTTTATTATTACTTTCTGAGGTAAAATCAGTAGAAACGTAATACTGATGAATGAGTGGTTATTAAAGTTTAGAGATTAAATCATTGGATCGTAATAATGCGCCCAATAAAAGATTTCAATTAGAATTAATTATATCAAATTTCGATACACCATGGAGGTGAAGGATGAGATGAACCTAAATCTATTAAATAGTGAAATCCAGATCATATACTAGAATTTGATACCTGAATTTCAACTAAAACTTAGAAACCAATCCACACAACTGAAACTGTGGCATCTCATAAAAATGTGTATAGGATTATGAACATGATGTTAAATTAATCGGGTGATGGAAATGAGTTTAGATTCGAGCAACTTTTTAAGAAAAATTGAGGAAATGCAGAGGGAACTGGAGTACATGAAAAGAGATTTAATGCACCTGGAAGAGAAAATTACCAGGAAACCTTCGCTTTTTGGTAGTGTCAGTGGGGAGGATATCACCGATGAAATGATTGAAAAAGCCCAGAGAGAATTATTCCGCGAAGCGGAGGATGTCTGATGATTCATACCATGTACACTCACGTCCTCATATGGTATTTTATCGGAAGTAAACGTTTAAAAAAGGATATTAAGGAGAAAATAGATGATGTTAGAAACAAGGGTGGTCGTCTACTTGTTCCCACCATAGTTCTTGCCGAAGCTTTGGCCATCGCTTGAAAAGGGTAAAGTTAGATTTGATTTTAAAAAAATGTATGAACTCATAAAAAAGGAAAGAGAATTTGAAATAGTCAGTTTTACTCCAGAAATTCTTGAAGAAACGATAACTACCCAGATACCAGAAAATACACGACAGGATTATAGTTGCAACTTCCAAATTTTACAGATCTGGAATTCTAACCAAAGATAAAATAATTTTAAAGTCCGGAGAAGTTAAAAAGGTTTAAATATCATCTTTTTAAACAAAACTTCCTCATAACAGACTTAATTAACTTGAATCTGTATTTTTGTATCGATTTTAAACTCATAATATCCTATTTCTAAACTAAAGTAACATTAGGAAAAACCTAAACAAATTTAAGTTATCATTTTGATAATATAAATAATGGTGATTATTATGGATATGGTAAAAGCTGAAGTAAAATTACCCGAGTCTTTTTTAACCACTCTAAAGGTACGGAAAGAAGAATTAGATCTGTTTATAAGACGATCCTTAGCTGTAGAGCTTTACAGGGATGGTCAGTTATCTTTAGGGAAAGCAGCAGAACTTGCAGGGTTAGATCGTTGGGAGATGTTACAGCTACTTAATGAAAAGGAAGTCCCACTTCATTACACGGCTTCAGATGCTGAAAAAGACCTGAAAACCCTGAAAGAAGTGCCGAATCCATGATAGTTATCTCTAATTCCACACCACTTATCGCACTTTCTAAGATAGATAATCTCAATCTGCTTAAGGATTATTTCAAAGAGATATTCATTCCCCAGGAAGTATACAACGAAGTAGTAGTTGCTGGAAGAAATAGACCCGGCGCTGAAAAAGTAGAATCAGCAGACTGGATTAAAGTCAAAGAAGTGAAAAACAGAGTTGCAGTTGAATCTCTAGCAATAAATCTGGGGAAAGGAGAGTCAGAAGCAATCATACTCGCCCGTGAAATAGATGACTTACTTATCATAGATGACGGTCAAGCAAGAAAGACAGCAGAATTGATGGATTTAAAAATCACAGGAACGATAGGTATTTTACTACTGGCAGCGTCTGAGGATAAAATTAATTTTAAAGAAACATTTGATCATTTAATATCTGTCGGCTTCAGAATAAGCGAAAAAGAGTATAAGAGAATTTTAAACATCAGTGAAAACTTCTAACTAAAGTTTAAATTATCCTAATAATGGCCATTAGTAAGTATATTTATTTTTTTCAAATTTTTTTAGATAACAAAAATAATGATATTCAGATCAATATTATTTCTAATTAGTCTATTGAAGTTTCCTTAAAAAAAGAAAAAAAGAGGGGGAAAGGTTTCCTTTCCTTTTTTTATCGTGTTTTGAATGTTAGTGTGTATGGTGTGTTTTGTTTATTTCCGGCGTTGTCTTTAACGGTTTCTGCGGGTATGT
>MVQZ01000006.1 GCA_002067565.1 Methanobacterium sp. PtaU1.Bin242
CCTTGAAGCTGCCCTATGGGCTTTCCATAACACTGAATCTTTTGAGGAAGGATGTTTAAAAGCAGTTAACCTGGGAGATGATGCCGATACTGTAGGGGCTATCTACGGCCAGATAGCAGGTGCTTACTATGGTGAATCTGGTATTCCTAAAAAGTGGATTGATAAATTGGCTAAGTTTGATTTGATTAGTTGTATTGCAGATGAATTGTTAAAGATAGCTTCGAATGTTTAGAACTATTAAAACCTAACATCCAATCTTGCTACTCTATTTTTTTTATAAAATTTGAGGTTGACTCACGATTAACTTTTTTGTTATTTTTTTCTGGTGAATTTTGATTTATAATGGTTAAATTTATATTCTAGTTGTTTTATATTTTTAGTTAGTGATTTGAAGTTTTTTGATGGTGTTTTTTATGGCTTTGAAAGAGGATCGGATTGGTCAGACTTGGTTGGTGCCACAACGTCTTATAGATTTTATTCCGGGAAATCATATTTGTTATTTTGTAGCTAATCTAGTGGAAGAGTTGGATTTCCGAGAAATAGACCAGAAATACATGCATACGCCGGGTGAAGCAGCTTATTCACGTCGAATGTTATTGCGGATAGTTATTATGGCTTCAATTGATGGCATATTTTCATCCCGACGGATTGCCAGGCTTGCCGAGGAAAATTTGGTTTATATGTATCTTTCCGGGATGGATAAGCCGGATTTCCGCACGATTAACCGTTTTAAAATCGAATGCGGCGACCAAATCGAAGAAGCGTTTAAAATGACCGTGAAGATCGCTCGGAAATGGAAACTATAGTGTGCGACATTAAAAATTTAGCATTAACAGTTTTTTCGAATACTGTCCTGATATTCTTATTTTAAGAATTGACAGTTCTACATCCTTTTTTATAACTGTCAGATATTATTTCATGTTAAGTTTTCCATGACGACTACTATAGTTAAATTAAATCACATAGCCTTGGACGGTACTAAAATCAAAGCCAACGCTTCTATTAACAAATTAATTAACCAGGAAGAAATAATAACCGTCCGAGAATTATTAAAAAAGGGAATCGACACCGATGAGACAGAAGACAAGATTTATGGGGATAAAAGAGGTGATGAAGTTCCCAGTGAACTTACCAGCCGAAAGAAAGTACATGAATTAATACAAAATGAGCGTAAAGAGAACTCAGATACTAAAAATGAGAATAAACTACGTAAATTATCCATGAGGCTCCTGGAACAGGCTTGCACAGGTTCCAATGGGAAAAAACAGGTTTTAGAAAAGCTGGAACGTGCCGAAGAAGAGTTGAAAAACACACCACAAGGAACTGTTAGCTTAACTGACCCTGGGGCGCGTTGGATGAAGAATAAAAAAGGTCACTGGGAGTTCGCATACAATTTCCAAATTGCAATAGACCATGAAACAGGAATAATACTTGCAAGCAACGTCAATCAAGACCCCACTGACCATTATCAACTAGAACCCCAAATCGAACAAATTATAGAAACGCTAGGGACCATACCTGAGCATACTAAGTTTAGCGGAGACAACGGCTACTATACAGAGGATAACCTGGAATATCTGGCGGAAGAAGGATTTGATGCTTATATTCCTAACCGTAAACAGGCACACGAAGCTAAAAAAGGGTTAAAAGAAGATAAACCATTCTCCAAACACAATTTCTGGTACGATTACCGTGAAGACCATTATATTTGTCCCAATAATAAAACTTTGCCTTACCGGAAGACTTATACATATAATGGTGTTTCCAGACGCCAGTATTATTGCAGTGATTGTTTAAGATGTCCGGATCAACATGAATGCGTTGGTAAAAATCGTGTGAGGATTATAACGGATTATGGTGGTGTTTTAGCTGAACAGATGACGGTTAAAATGGAGACACCGGAAGGTAAATTGGAGTACGCTAAGCGGAAAGAAGCTGTGGAATGGCCGTTTGGGAACATAAAATACAATTTAAAGTATAATGAGTTCCTGAAACGTGGTAGGACGAAAACAAACACGGAAAAAAGCCTATTGTGCATTTCTCACAACTCAAAAAGAATCTATAATATCCTAAAACAAAAGAAAATAGATATGAAAAATCTAAACACCTAAAAAAAAATGATTAGAAGAGTTTAAAAATCTCAAATAATTATAAAAAAAGATCCGATTAAAAATAAATAAAACCAAATCGTGAGTCAACCTCAAAATGTGAAAAAAATTATAAAATAAATTGGGTATTATAATAATTCCACCATGCAACTCGTGTTTTTAAGTCTTTTATCCAAAGTGAGAAGTGGTACTTCTTCTTTTTCCGCCGCTCTCAGGAACAATGAATCGTAGAAACTAACTTTTTCTTTGACTGCGATCTTAAAGGAGATATCTATGAGTTCCTGAGTTTTTATAACTTCACAAGCGGTGGTTATAAATTCTACACCCCTTTTAAAGGCTTCTTCAATAACCTCCTCATCTTCACCAAATAGGGTTATCCTTTTCCAGGCTACATTACCCACCTCTGCCAGGGCCAGATCAAGAGTAAGAAGATCCTGATCCTGAACCGCCTTAACAGCCCTGGAGGATGCTTCCTCCTGGAAAAAAATAGCGGCTATGACACTAGAGTCCAGCACATACCTATCTGGCATTTCTATCTTCCCTTATAAGTACTGCTGATTCCACATCAGTTTCCATACGCTTCCTTAACTCCTCCGCCTCTTTCAGGAGCTTTTTCTTACTTTTATCCTGAATCAATTTAATGGACATCTGCCTTATCTCGTCCTGCCAGTTAACATCCTTCATCTCTTCCATCATCCTACGATACTTAACTGGAATTCTAATACTGTAAACAGTTTTTGTAGACATACTATATTGTATACATATTCTTATACAAATAGTTTGCCATGGATAATCTCCAGACAAAAACAGAATAGTATATACAAATATAATAAACGATGAAAAATGTTTCATTCCATCACCCCGAATAATTTAAATAATCATGTTTACTTAATCTCTACACATTTTTTATGGAATGCCACACTTTCAGTTGTGTGGATTGTTTTTTAAGTTTTAGTTGAAATTCAGGTATCAAATTATAGTATATGATCTGGATTTCACTATTTAATAGATTTCAGGTTATAACATCCTATTTTCTCATGAAAAAACTTGCAGTAAAATCATTATCAAAATGTTAATTGAAATCTTTATTAGGCGTATTACGATCCAGTGATATTTCCACTGAAAATTAATAACTAGTCTACTCTTTAGTATTACGTTTCTGCTGTTTTTCTCTCGAAAAGTAATAATAAAAATATTTTAAAAAGTATTATATATTAGATCAGACTAGCCATCAATCACTAAATGTGTTGGAACATTCCAACAATGAGGAGGGCGGTAACAGGAGAATGGGAAAAGGTGTAATTTTTATTTTAGTTAAATTAAATGTCTTTATTTTAATAAATAAACGATATTTTCTAATAAAATTTCATAAAATAAGATATATCTATTCTATAAACATTAAGGAGAATAATAAAAATGAAATTACTTAAATTAAAGGGAGTGAGTTGGCGATGAATGCAAAAAAACCCGCAATGTTGGTTTTAACCCTGATTTTCGCCCTGGTGCTTTGTGGTGCGGTGTCTGCTGGAACTCCCCTCCAGGAAAACCAGACAGGCACTGTTTCCGGGGATTTATACTACAACGCATCTAACCCCTGGGCCCAAACAACCCAAGGAGAAACCAATGAAGTAACCCAAACCAACACATTACCCACCTACACCAGCATCGACTCGGCATATGTCTACGTAAACGTGTACTCTGGCTCAGGTACCAATAACTGGCCCGTGCGCACCACCACCAAAATAGATGGAAACGGTGATGGAGACTACGACGACGCCGGCGAACTACTAGGTGTCGAAGACATGGACATCCAGAGCAGTACAGACGGCACTGTCTACTGGAAGGAGGGAGTGACTCACTGGAACAAAGTATACAGTGACTACCAGGTATGGTACAACGTCACCGGACTTATAACCAGCAACAACCCCTCAGTGTATGTGAAAACCGAAAACATGGGTGGTGAAGGCTACGACGGACGAATCAAACTAATCGCCCTAGTAGCAGCCTACAACGATGAAAACAACGATAAAGTACATTACTGGGTTTTAAACGGACAGGACTGGATAAACACAGGCTCAGCCATATCCACCTTCAACACCAGCAACTTCAACGGACAAGCCTCCAGCGCCACACTCAACACCGTAGCACTATCCGGTACCGATGGAACCTACACCTTCAATGGCAACGCTAAAACTGGTAACATCACAGAAACTGGAACCTACTACAAAGAAAACACCTGGAACGTGACCAACGACATCAACGCCGGTGCAAACAGCACATTAACCTACGCTAATGTGGGATCATCATTAAAACTGAACCTAGCTACACTAACCATTAGAGAAGCAACGCCGGCAGCACCAATGGCCAACTTCACTGCCAACATTACCAGTGGAACAGTGCCCTTTACTGTACAATTTACTGATACATCCACTAACATACCTACCGAATGGTTTTGGGACTTCAACAACGATGGTGTAATTGATAGTACACTTCAAAATCCCACATGGACCTACGACAATGCAGGAACATACACCGTAAAACTCACGGCCACTAACACACTTGGAAGTGACACCGAAGAAAAGACCAACTACATCAACTCCTACATAACACCGGTTGCCAACTTCACGGCCAACAGCATTAATGGAACAGCACCATTCACAGTCACTTTCACCGATCAATCCAGTAATTCACCTACTTCATGGCTCTGGAACTTCGGTGACGGAACCACATCAGCAGGTCAAAATCCGACACATACCTATTATAAAGTAGGAACCTACACCGTAAAACTCACAGCCACAAACGTGGTTGGGAACAATTCTGATACAAAGATTGGATACATCATAGTTACAATTCCAACAACAGCAACAGGTCCAGTATGGATCACCAAGCCTGAATGGAACACACCAGATATAAATCCTGATGATCCTAATCAAGGAGGATATCCATGTTTAGTTGATCTTGACGGTGATGGAGACTACGACCTACTAACAGGTACTTTTGGTACCATCTATCCATACCAGAACATAGGAACTACAATCAATCCAGTGTGGATCGCTAAACCTGAATGGAATCCTTCCAGCATAGCAGGAAATCCATGTTTGGCTGATCTTGACGGTGATGGAGACTACGACCTACTAACAGGTTCAGGTGGTAGTGATGGTGTATATGCTTATGAGAATACTGGAACTGTAAACAGTCCAGTGTGGACATCTAAATCAGCATGGAATCTACCAGGATCTTATATGACATCACCCTTTTTGGCCGATCTTGACGGTGATGGAGACTACGACCTACTTATAGGTACAGATAGTGGTTATAGTACTGCTTATGAGAATACTGGAACTGTAAGCAGTCCAGTGTGGACATCTAAATCAGCATGGAATCTACCAGATATAGGTAGACAAGCAAGGCCATCTTTGGCTGATCTTGATGGTGATGGAGACTACGACGTATTAATAGGTTCAATTTATGTTTATGGTGGTGGTGTATTTGCTTATGAGAACACAGGAACTGTAAACAGTCCAGTGTGGACATCTAAATCAGCATGGAATCCGCCAACAACATCACGATCACATCCATCTTTGGCTGATCTTGATGGTGATGGAGACTACGACGTATTAATAGGTTCAATTGATGGTGTCTGCTATGCCTATGAAAACATCGAAGTTAGGGGGGGAACAATTGATCTTACTCCAACTGCTATCAACCCATTATCCTTCGTTGTGAACACGCTTTCCACCGTCTCAGCCATTATCAACAACACTGGCACCGTTAATGTAGGTGCATTTGTTGCTAATCTTACTGTAAACGGTGTAATTGTAGATACACAAAGTGTTTTGGGCCCTGCAGCAGGTAGCAGCTCCACAGTAAACTTTACATGGACACCAACCACTTTAGGTGACTTCGACTTCACAGTAACTGTAGATCCTATCGATGGAATAAATGAATTAGATGAAACTAACAACGTGTTAACGGTCCCTGTAAGTGTGATCGTTGATAGTGAAGCACCTTCCGTGTTTGCTAACCCAGTAAGTGGAACTCATAACCCACCAATACAAGTGACTTTATCCGCTACCGACAACGCAGACCTCAATCCCAAAATTTACTACACCATAGACAATACAGAACCCACCACAAGCAGTACACTGTATACTGGCCCTATCAGCATCACTGGAACTACCATTTTAAAGTTCATCGCAGTTGACTCCAGTAATAACACTTCCCCAATACAAACCAAAACCTACACAATCGTAGATACTGAAACACCTGTTGTTGATGCCGTCCAAAATTGGACTACCGTGACTTTATCTGCTACAGACAATGCAGATCCTAATCCAAAAATTTATTACACACTTGATGGCAGCGAACCCACAATCAACAGCACATTATTCAATGGTCCCTTTAGCATTCCAGAGTATGCGACTACTGTTGTGAAGTTTATTGCTGGAGATGCCAGTGGAAACATTTCACCTGTAGAGAGCGAGACTTATACAACATTCCATAACACTACATACACTTTACAGACTGGTTACTACGCTGAAGGTAATGTGGGAACGATTATTTCCGATGGTGGCACGAACTATGGTTGGTTTGGTTATAGCACCCCTGGTACGGGTACTGTAACTTACACTGCCAGTAGCTTGAACATACCTGCATGTGCAACCATACTCGCAGCTCGCCTATATCAGGCCTGGACATGGTACGGCTACCCAACCTACACTGTAACCTTTAATGGTTACATCATAACAAGAACTGCATTCTATGGAGGATCCGATGGTATGGAAATCTTTGACGTAACACCATACTTCAATGCACTAGGAAACAACACGGCCGTATTAACTTCAAGCACCAGTGGAGCCAATTATGGTACAATTCTGGTGGTAGTTTACCAGTCCATAACTGAACCCTACAGGAAAATCTGGATCAATGAAGGACACACCATAGTCTATGATTCTTGGGGATTCCCCGAAGGTTATGCATTATTTAACAACGTAAACACCACCAGTATGTCATCTGCTGCAATCACCAATATATTACCTTCAGGAAAAGATGGTGAAGATGGTAGTACTATAAGTATAAATGGACAATATATCGTTCGAAACTCAACGGAAGGCAATGACCCATATTACAACCACTTCAACGTTACCAGCGCCATACAAAACGGAACAAACGAAATGGCAACACCCGCAGGAACATACTACAGCTTAATCACCTCCATACTTACATTAACCATGCAATCAAATATAGTAGCACAATTCACAGCAGATCCCACCATAGGTAATGCTCCTTTGACTGTACAGTTTACTGATCAGTCCATAGATGCTAATAGTTGGAGTTGGGATTTCAATAACGATGAAATAATAGACAGCACTGTACGGAGCCCAACATGGACTTACAACGCTGCAGGTAACTACACAGTGAAATTAACCGTAACTGGACCTGGAGGTATCGATGAAGAAATAAAAACAAACTATATTTCTGCTGTTTTTGTTCCTTGGAATGATCCTTGTGAGTCACTTGACGGATGGACTACTATCAACACTTCACTAAACAACTCAAGTGTCTATCAAGGATCTTACTGCATCAATGGTAATTCTGTAGGAACATCAGCCTCTGCTGAACGGATCATCAGCATTACTGATGGCGGTGCAAAGACTTTGCGCTTTAATTTAGCTGCAGTAACACCCTACAGTTATAACAATGGAGTGAGGGTATACTTGGATGGCCAGCAAAAGCTTTCTATACCCCTTACGTATTCTGTACCCCCTACGGGATCTGGAAACTGGAATCGGTACGAAATTGATCTTACCGGAATTGAAGCGGGTAACCACACCTTTAGGGTAGAAGCATATTCATCCATCTCCTGGGCATCAGCTCATTTCTACCTGGACAATATATGGGTGATAACTGATGAAGAAGTGTACAGCACTGTAAACATCACACCAAATGATGTAGATACGTTTGTAGGTGACAGCACTCAATTTGCTGCAAATGCTTACACCCAATATGGTGAGAAACTGACTGATAAGGTGTTCACCTGGACATCGTCAAATGAATCAGTGGGAACCATCAACGGCTCTGGGCTATTCACCGCACTTTCAGCAGGAACCGCTACCATCACAGCCACAGCAAATGGCATAAGCTACAGCACACCAATAACTGTTAATTACCATGCACCAGTTGCAGGCTTTACAGCAGATAAAACTAGTGGAGATACACCATTAACCGTGCAATTCACTGACCAGTCCACTGATGCTACTGGTTGGAGTTGGGACTTCAACAACGATGAAACTGTTGATAGTGATGAACAGAACCCCACCTGGACATATAATACACCCGGTACTTACACCGTGAAACTCACTGTAACTGGCCCGGGAGGATCTCATGAAGAAGTAAAAACAGATTACATCACTGTAACTACACCTCCAGCGCCTATAGCAAACTTCACCGCAGACACCACCACAGGTGATGGACCATTAAACGTACAGTTCACCGACAACTCCACCGATGCAACAGGTTGGAGTTGGGACTTCAACAACGACGGAACAATCGATAGTACATTACAAAACCCTATCTGGACCTTCACCAACCCCGGATA
>MVQZ01000007.1 GCA_002067565.1 Methanobacterium sp. PtaU1.Bin242
CCGCTCCACTGCCTGATAATACCCTCTGATCTACATTTCATGGAGGCAGAAGCCCTGGTGGTTTTAGGCGGGGCTCCTGAACGTATCCTCAGCAATCCTTTGTAATCAAATTCCTAATTTCTGTGACTCTCAGCACATAAATAGTAAGTTTTTTTATATCCTGATAACAAATTAAATTTAAATACTTATGTTATCGGAGAAATGGGGGCTTGAATCAGTGGATGTTAGGATTATAGGTGGAATGGTACTGGTTTGTGCGATTGTGGTTGTTGTGGGGGTACTTTTTTATGATTATGATTTTAATCCAGGTGTTACTGACGACAGCGGCAGTACAGGAAACTCTACTAACGCCCAGGGTAATACTACAACACCGATCAATCAATTATCCTCAACATTACCTGCGGTTAACCCTTCACCAAGTGTTGGCCCTTCTCCTAACCCCAATCCAGGTCCTTCTCCTACTCCTACAATGGACATGGCCAAAGTGGTCCAGATCATGGATCAGTACCTTCGATCTATTTTTCCACAGACCCATATCCCGGGTTTGGCCATAGCCATAGTCCAAAATGGTAAAGTGTACTACATCAACACCTTGGGAGTTAAAAATGTCACTACTGGAGAAGGTGTAACTCCAGATACTATATTTCAAATAGGTTCACTCTCCAAGGCATTCACCGCCACCTACATAGCACAACTGGTGGATAAGGGAATACTGCACTGGAATGATAAAATTAAAAACGAGTTCCCTCCAGGTGAATTCAAACTATATGGTGACCTAACTGATATTTTAACCATCAACTACGCTTTATCACATAGTAGTGGCTTACCCGCATACAGTGGAAACACTAACTGGCTTCTATTCAATGAATCGTACAACTCTATACTGTATAAATTCCGTAACGTTTATCCCGATGCACCATTTCCCACATACGAGTATAACAACATAATTTATTGTTTACCCGCATTTTACGCACAAAAAATTACAGGCACAACCTGGGATGATGCGGTAAAACAAAATCTTTTAATACCACTTGGCATGTACAGTGCAGTAACTAACACCAAGGACTTCTATAACGCATTGAACCATGCAGCATCATATAAATACACTTCTACTGGAAAATTAGTAGAATGGCATCCGGTCTACATCGACACAGTGGGACCCTCTGGAAGTATGGGTGCTTCTTTAAATGAGATGATCCACTGGTTAAATTTCCAAATCGCAGACACTGGATATTACGATGGAGTGAAAATCGTTTCTAAGAAATATCTAGACACAACCAAAACCCCACACATCACCATGGACAATACCACCCAGTATGGATATGGTTGGTTAATAAGTGATCACGGTTATATAGCCCATGCAGGAAGCACTGTATCTTCGGAGTCAGCCATATGCTTTTACCCTTCAAGTGGCGTAGGGATGGTGGTCCTGAACAATCAAAACCCACTGGGACTGGCACTCAACACAGCTTTACAAATTAAACTCATGGATGTACTGAATGGTAACTATAACACGGATCCATGGCCAGCACAGAGAGATGGGAACTATGTACCTGCAAGTAAACCCGCAGATTATACTAAATCACCTTATCCTTACAATGATTACGTGGGAGTGTACCACAACTCATTCTATGGAAACATTAAAATAACAAATAATAACAGCAAACTATACTGCTATTACGGCACCAATAGTGATCCATACGCTTTAAGGCACTACAACGACACGATATTCATTGATGGTGTAGGCGGAGTTGCCTTCGGCTTTACAAACATCACCAATGGTAAAGCGAAACAGGTACAACTTACATTACGGGATTATACTGCACCACTAGATTACCCTTCCCAATTCAACCGTACTAACAGCACTTAACATCCCATTTTTTTAAACCATACTATTTTTGCTAAGGTTTTCCACCAAAATCTAATTAATATTGAATATCAATATTTAAACAATTGATTTCTTAAATTTTAATAGGGGAAAATTCAGTTGAATGCGAAACCATTCGTTAAATGGGCTGGTGGGAAAGGACAGCTATTAAATGAGTTGGAGAAAAGATTATCTTCATACATCCTCAAGGAAAAAACCATTTCCAGATACGTGGAGCCATTTGTAGGTGGGGGTGCCATGTTCTTCTACCTGCAGGGCAGATACGAAATACAGGAAGCATTTCTTTCAGACAACAATGCAGATTTAATCTTAACCTATGAAGTTATCAAAAAGGATGCCCAAAGATTAATCGATGAACTACTGGAAATGGAGAGTTCCCACCTCCAGAAATCAGAGGATATAAGGAAAGAGAATTATTACAGGATAAGGGAATCCTACAACAGCCAGAAAATCGATCACCAAATCGCAAGCCAGGAATGGATTAAAAGAGCCGCCTACTTCATCTTCCTTAATAAAACATGTTTTAATGGGCTTTACCGCCTGAACAGTAAGGGTTTATTCAACGTCCCCTTCGGCCGGTATAAGAATCCCACCATATGTGATGAAGATAATTTAAAGGCAGTTCAAAACGCCTTGAAGAAGACCATCCTATTTCATGGGGACTTTACAGAATCAAAGAAGTACATAGATGATGAATCTTTTGTGTATCTGGATCCACCATACCGGCCTTTAAATAAAACCAGCCACTTCACCAGTTACTCCAAAGAGAGGTTCAACGATGATTCACAGAAAAAATTAGCAGATTTCTTTAAAGAAATGGACCGGAGAGGGGCTAAACTCATGCTGAGCAATTCCGACCCTAAAAATCAGGATGAAGAGGATAAATTTTTTGATGACCTCTATAAAGACTTCAAATTGGAGAGAATACTGGCCAAGAGGAACATAAATCGAGATGCATCAAGACGAGGTAAGATTAACGAGTTGATTGTGAGGAATTATCCTTAACTACTCTTTATTTTTAAATTAGGAATTTTTATCTTTCTTTTTAACATTAGAACGATTTGTCTGCTTTTTTCTTAAACTGGGGTGTTCAGTTTTTTGATTCTTTTTAATATTAGGAAGGTTTGTCTTTTCCTTAACCTGGTTTTCGTCTGTATTCTTCACCATA
>MVQZ01000008.1 GCA_002067565.1 Methanobacterium sp. PtaU1.Bin242
GGATTAGTTATTATATGGCCTTATGTCAGTAATTACAGTAAAGCAAAGATAGGTATTCCTTTCATGATATTTATTGGGATTATGGCCTTTTTAATCATGATTTTAAAAGCTTTAAGTCCAGATGAATTCGAAAAACGGTTCCAAGAAAAATTAAACTCTAAAAAAACGATAGATAACAAATATTAGACTTCGTTTTTCAGTTTTTTAAGTTCAAAGTGCATATTCTGGAGTAATAATTCCATCCCTGTTATCAGATTTTTGTATGAATTGTTTTCATACGTTACTTTACTTAAGGCGTCTGATTATTTCTTTTTTTAAGGTGATAACGTCATTTTTAGGGGAAATCTTGTCAGCTAGAATAAAATCCATCGATATGTGGGAAACATCATATTACCATATAATGCAATCTCACCAGAGTATTGTTGAAATGCTTAAAAGCACAGGAATGAGAAAGTTTCTGGACTTACTGGATACCAAAGAAGAAAAAATTGAGTTTGAAAAAGATGTTTTAAAAGAAATAACAAAGGCATATCCTGTCCAAAAGGATGGAAATGTACTTTTTCCATTTAAAAGGCTGTTCTTTATCGGATACAAATAAGAATAGAAAATTACTCATTAAATCCCAACTCGTAAAACATGATTTATCAATAATCAAAAAAATAATCACTTAAACGTATCTTCCAGTTCTTTTAACTCCTTCTTCATCTCCGAGTCTATATCACAAAGCTTGTTGTTTTGTCTTTGTAGTTCCCTGAACTCGTCCATTCTATATTTAACTGCTGAACCTTTAACAGATACATGTTCCATATACTCTTAGGTAGTTATCAGCTCATCGGGGTCGGCTAGGAAGTATGCTTCACGAATCTTATCCTTAAGCTTATGGCCCATCATATGGCTGGTGGGCCTAGTAACTTAAATAAAAAAAGTTCAGATTATTATAATGAGAATAATAGGGGAGATATTTATAATGGATTTAACAATTTTATGGCTGGTACCTGTAGCTTATTTTGTACATATTTTAGAAGAAACACCACGTTTCGTTCCGTGGGCTATTAAATATCTTGGTGCACCTGAGACATTTGGGCAGTTCGTTCTGGGAAATGTTATTTTCATGGTTTATGTTATCATAGCAACATCACTCGCGATCTTTTATCCCAGCGAATTGACGCTGGTTATCGGATTATCCGCTGCTGCATGGATATTCTCAAACTTCTTAATCCATGCATACTACACTCTACGTACAGGTGAATATTCTCCAGGGGTTGTGACTGCAAGTGCAATATATGCTCCTGTTTCTTTGTATATTTACTACAACTTTTTAGTATCTGGAATATTAAGCACCTTAGACCTTATATTGTCCATTGTTATAGGTTTTGCAATAATGTACGTTCCAACACTGATACAGGAAAAGAGAAAGGGAAAAATATAGGAGAACTAGTTTTTTCACTTATTAAGAACAATTGCGGTTGTTATTGTCACAAAGAGATTCGCCATTGTCCTTAAGAATTGTTAATTAAGAACTTAAACCTCACCTTTAAGTTCTTTCAACTCCTTCTCCATTTCTGAGACTATATCACAAAGTAGGTAATTCTGTCTTTGTAGTTCCCGGAACTCATCCATACTATATTTAACTGCCGGACCTTTAACAGATATTTGTTCGATATATTTCTTAGGTAGTTGTTCATTAGTTATTCGGGGTCGGCTAGGAAGTATGCTTCACGAATCTTATCCTTAAGTTTATGTTCCCACACACGTTCCCTTATTTCCTCAGCCATTCCTGCATTTATCTGTTGAGTGTTGAATAATCATTGGACTTACCTTTTGAGGTAAGTCAGTTGTTCTCTTTTTAAAAGTTTTTTTAGTAATATTTTAATAACCTTACATTAAATATCAACCTTAAAAGATAAAAAATCATGGAATTGGGGCAGTGATATGGTGGAATTAACTGGAACTTTTTATAATCTATTTATTATTTTCATTGCTGCGATTTTGGCACCGATTGTTGCCAGTGTTATCCCTAGATTTAAATTTCCTGTGGTGGTGCTGGAGATCTGTTTAGGTATTATTATCGGCCCCCAAGTACTGGGGCTGGTTCACTTAGATCCAGTCATTAACGAACTAAGCCAGTTTGGGTTGGGCTTTCTATTTTTCCTGGCAGGTTTTGAAATTGACATTGATCGTTTGAAAGGTAAACCATTAACTTATGCAGTTATTGGCTGGATTATATCCTTAATAATAGCTTTGATCATTGGAGGAATTCTACAGACAAGTGGACTGGTAATTTCGTTTATTTTCATAGCTTTAGCCATAAGCACAACTGCAGTCGGTGTTCTTGTCCCAATTTTAAGAGATGAAGGTGATTTAAACTCAAATTTTGGTAGATTTGTTTTTTCAGCAGGAGTGGTGGGTGAATTTGCCCCTTTGGCTATCCTGGCTCTATTTTTTAATAAAGTGTATAACAACTTCAGCAGCCTGATACTAATTCTCATATTTATCTTAATTGCAGTAACCATATTATTCACAGTACGGCGATGGCAACCACCATACATCGTTGACTTGATGAGAAAAACTATGAATAACAGTGGTCAACTGGCTTTAAGACTTTCACTTCTTCTATTAGTTGCTTTAATTTTTATTACCATGAATTCAGGAATAGATTTCCTCTTTGGAGCATTTACAGCAGGAATTATTCTCTCAGAAGTAATAAAAATGGCTAAAAATAAGGATGATAAGGACATTGAGAATATGCGAATTAAATTTGAAGGCATTGGATTTGGTTTATTAATTCCAATTTTCTTCGTTGTAAGTGGGATAAATTTCGATTTAAAAGCATTTTTAACCAGCCCCACAAGCCTTTTAATGGTCCCAATATTCATTATCTCCTTTTTGATTGTCAGAGGATTTCCAGCTATGGTCATCTACCGTAAAATTCTATCAAAAGCGGAACGAGTCCCACTTGCCCTATTTAGTGCAACTCAACTACCTATGGTAATTGTTATAACAAATTTAGCAGTAAAAAGCGGAACCATGCACACAAATAATGCTGCAGATCTTGTAGGGGCGGCCATAATGTCTGTAATTCTTTTCCCATTTATTGCACTAATCATGCGAAATTCGAAGACTAAACAAAAAGTAGGATCCGATAATTAAAAATATTGCGTTTTGGAATTTATATCACTATTT
>MVQZ01000009.1 GCA_002067565.1 Methanobacterium sp. PtaU1.Bin242
GAAAGTGGAATTATAAACATTCCCCGTGTTACTGGCAAAGTATATATCGCCACGTTCATTGTTGGTGAAAGTACAATTATATATATTTATTAAACTGCCAAAACCATAGATTGCCTTACCTTCACCAGTAAATCCTGCAACACGGAAATTATCCTTAAACAGTGTGTTTTTAATTAATAAAAAGCCTTCATTATCTAATGCTGTTCCATATTTAGCTGTGTTATTTATGAATGAAGAATTATAAACCTCTAAAATGCCTGTTGCACCATTATAAATGGCACCACCATAGTAGGATTGGCCGTTGTTTGAAAAGATTGAATTATAAACTGTCAAATTTCCATTATTATTGATAGCACCACCATTGTAACCGTGACTGTTACGGATATCCATATCCTGAAGGATCACGGTGGAATTAGCAGCGATCATTATAGGACTATTTTTTTCTGGGTTAGCAGTGTATACTGGAGAACCATTAATAATCTGGAAGTCTTTTAAAGTGATTAAACCATCACCCAATGTTACATTAAATATCCAATTAGTATTTTCACCATTTATAACAGTCTTACTTATTCCTTCACCTATTAGTGTGATATTCAGGGCTCCGGGTAAAGTTACATTAGTGTTACCTGCTCCAGAATAGGTCCCCTCCAATAAGTGAATAGTTATATTTCGGCTTATATCACATGCAGCTGTTAAAGCCTTCTGGATAGTTGCATAAGGATTGTCTTTTGATCCATCACCAATAGTGTCATTTCCTGATTTAGAAACATAATACTCCACACTATCATTAACATTCTTAATCGTGACATTAACCATACCATATTTGCTATAAACCGGATCTACAGCATAATTATAAGTACCAGTTAAATTATAAGTCCCATTTTTAAAGCCGATATAAGTTAAAGTGGATAATCCATTAATCACATCTGCCTGGCCAATATACGTTCCATTCAAATAGAAAGACACATTTCCACCACTAACACTATTACCCTGATCATCAGTAACTGTAGCAGTCAAATTACCAGTAAGTTTAGTGATATTAATTGTACTATTACCTACAAAAGTCAGGTTAACAACAGAAATAGCGCCAATATAACTACCACTACTATACATGTATATTTCGTTACCATTAGTTCCGGCGATGTTATTTGTAAAAGAGCAGTTCGAAATAGTTAATTGATTTGAATATATGGCACCACCATATATACTGGCAGTGTTATTGGTGAAAGTAGCATTGGTTATGTTTCCACTACCATAGAATGCACCACCACTAACTGTTGCAATATTATCGTAGAACTTGTCATTTATACTAGTTATACCGGCCATTACTGCTCCATATCGACCATAGTTATTGGAGAATATGTTGTTTGTACTTATTAAATTACCATTTGTCACATATAACGCACCTGCATAGGCGGATCCAAAAGTGAGACTGTTAGTATTATTTATAAATTTTGAATTTCTTAAAACCAAACCATCAGCAGATAAAGCACCTGACCACATGGCCCCACCAGATGTCCCTGTATTACTGTTATTTATAAAAATAGAGTCCTCTATTGTCCCATTTTTAATATAGAATGGTCCATAATAAGAACCGGAAACCTGATTGTCTCTAAAAATAAGATTTCTAACAATATTAACTGGGCCGCCAGCATAAATGATAATAGAGCTTGTAACGTAATTATTTTTAAATATACAATTTGTCATGTTCAAATTAGCGCTTGATTGTAAAACAGGATAACTTGAAGTGCCGTTACCATTTTGGATGGTTAAATTAACCAGATTAACCTGGGTGTACTGTCCGAAGTTGAATATCCAGTTTACATTTCCTCCATCAATTATGGTTTTATTATATTCACCGATTAAATTTAAAACACCTAGATCAGTAATGGTAATATTATTATTACCAGCTCCTGAATAAGTTCCATCCAAAATATAAATTGTAGGATAAATAGATTTATAAAACCCTTCATGAATCGCCTTAGAAATAGTCCGATACGGAGTGCTTATAGATCCATCTCCTGTATCATCACTACCATTTGTTGCCGAAACGTACAGGTAAACCGGAGTCCTATCAATATCCACAGTCAAAGTTCCATTTACAATATTAGACAAACTAGTAAAGTAACTAGATCCTCCCGTTAAATTGTATAAACCATTACTATCCAACAATTTAGTATAGGTTAATGTAGCCGTACCGTTTACTACATTCGCACTGCCTAGTGAAATCGTGTTAGCATAGAAGTTGATGGATCCACCATAAATAGGATGTCCCATATCATCAGTTACCGTGGCAGTTACCGTGGCCGTAGGTTTAGTAACCGTCAAATCAGCGAAAGTTATATTCGCATTAACATTACCTGATAAATAAATGTAGTTACCCTTTACTGCTGTACAGTTGGTCATTGTGTTATTTTTTAAATAACTGATTCCTGAAAGATATACTGCTCCTCCCTGGCCAGAAGTACCAGTTATAGTACTGTTAATAATTGTATTGTTAATCAGTGATCCATAATTCATGCTTATGGATCCACCATAATTACTGGTAGCATAGTTATCAGCGAAATAAGAATTCTTAACAGTAGAATTATAATCCGAACTACCACCGAGAGATACTGCTCCAGCATATTTGGCATAATTACCTATAAAACTGGAGTCTGATATATTAAATAATGTGGAAGTTGCATAGATAGCTCCACTATATGATGCTGCTGAGTTGTTTTTGAATTTACTATCAGAAATAGTTAAATTTCCACCAGTACTGTATATAGCTCCGCCCTTTGATGTGGCGTAATTATTCTCAAAAATACAATTAGAAATACTCAAATCACCGGCATTGATGATTGTCCCACCATTTGTGTTTTTTCCATTGATAAAAGTAATGTTCACCAGTTTAACGATGGAATCAGCTTTAATATCAAACATATTAGCACTGCTACCTGCATCGATGAAAGTGTTATTATAACCCGCACCAATTATAGTCAGAGTGCCGCCTTGACTTTGGTGCGCCTTATTAATCTCCACCAAAACATTACCAGTACCCGTGAATGTCCCTTCACTCAAATGTATCGTAGAATTGAGCGATTCATTCACATTCGACACACCCTTCGCAATAGTAGCATAGGGACTACTCGGGTTTGCCCCAGTGTTAGAAGTATCATTACCATTAACAGACACATATATATCCTGACTTGGCGCAGCACTAACTGCACCTACAAAAAGAAAAGATAACAACAAAATACTTATCAATACCATTTTTCGCATTTTAATCTTCCCCGTCCAATTTTAATCCATTTTTCCAAACGATAGATTTAACATGATCTTAATAAAATTTGGTTTACACAATAGGCTATATAAATATTTCCATTTTACTTGAAATATTTTCAAGTAAATCTGAATCAGTAGAAAATAGACCACCTACCCCTCCCAAAACATGAATATATGCAAAAAAACAAAATTTTATAAAAAAAGTTATCTTTAAAGATAAAGCTTTAAAGATAAAATAAAAAGTAAAAAAGCAACGGAAAATAATCAGGAAACACTGAATAAAATTATTTAATATTTTTACCTATCTTATCGAGTATCTGCCCCGCAATCTCCCTTTTGGAGGTTAAAGGAACCTTCAAAATATTATCATCAATAATTAAAACTTCATTACTAT
>MVQZ01000010.1 GCA_002067565.1 Methanobacterium sp. PtaU1.Bin242
AAATGATCTTCAGAAAGGGCCCAAATTTGAACGTTCTGGTTCTCCTGAGGGCAATGAGTGGCAGAGGTCTGATAACACCCCTAAAACAGCCCAGGATTACGGCATTCTGGAAGCTAATGCACGTGTCATTGCCAATCATGTATCACAATCCAAAAATGGAACAGTTTATTCTGATCCTGGTGAACCAGTTGCCTGTAACCTGGTTGCCATTAAGCTGGATAGACTATTCAGGAATACAGGGGATGCAATATCAAAATCTCAGGAGTTCCAGAAGAGAGGGATCAACCTTCACCTGCTTGATGTATCTGTTGATACTGGCACTGCTACAGGAAAGATGTTCTTTACCGTTCTTGCCATGCTGGCACAGTTTGAAAGGGACATTACAGGTGAGAGGACCAAGACTGTACTGGACATGAAGAGGAAGGACGGGAAGGTCTGGAACCATACACCTTTTGGATATGACAGAGTTGGTGATGTACTCATATCCAACAAGAAGGAACAGAAAGGCATCCAGATGATGAAGAAGCTCCATGAACAGGGATACAGCCTGAGGGAGATTGCTGGTGAGCTGGAACTGGCTGGCATACCACCAAAGAGGGGTGGGGAGTGGCAAAAGTACAGTATTTACAAGATAATCACAAACTGTGACCGAATACCTGCATAAAAATTGAATTAACTTAAATTAAGATTAAGTTTAAATATAGGGTAATATATAAATTATAAATGCCTGTTCAGCTGTATCTGAAACCAATATGTCTTATTTATAAATGATACTATTATCATTTAATATTGTTTATTGCTATTTAACCATTCCTAGAGTATTGATAAAATCATCAATAGGAGGTGGGTAATGGGAAAACATATAGGGTTCGTTGCTTTATCGCAGAAGGTATATACGAAAATTGTCATTTTGCTTTGTTTGATCCTGATTCTAGGCTCTGCAGGTATTGCACAAATGGTTTTTGCAATTCCGGAATACCTTGATAACGGATTGAATCCGATACCATACTCACCAGCACCACCTAAAAACCTAAACAAAATTAATTCAACTGTTGATGTGACATATGAAAATGGCAACAGAATTTATAGTTCTGACGATGGTTGGAGATCAGCCTCACCAACTCCGTTATCAACAGGAGAAACTGTTCCATCTAAATTGAATGTTTATGGTGCATGCAAAAGTGTTTTTGAAACTTCAAATGGCAACACTGTATTAAACAATATAATAAGGTTGTCATACGATAGCCTAGGCAACACCAAAACTTCAATGTTACTGATGTATCCACAGATTAAAGATATTATTCCACCATGTGCACAAATTAATTCAGCAGTGATAATATCTACACAATCTGAACTTAATGGACAATCTTTATCAGTAGAGGCTTATGAAATCCAATCTAGCTGGGATCCAAGGACATTCACAGGTCAAATACCAACATTATCAACTCAATCCATTGGTTCTGGTATCTTTGATGAAATGTCACCTGATATAAATAACAGAACTATAGATGTGACACAAACAGTAAACTCATGGTTTGCGGGAACAACTTCACAATGGGGTTTATACATAGTAACTAACACTCAGATCTCTAATGACTACTTATACCCTCCAAAACTATACATTGATTACACGATGCCTGGTGGATCATATTCTTCTGACACTGTTTCAGGTGGGACTTGGTATTCTGATAGTATTTGTCCTGGTCTTTGGTTACCCAGAAGAGCAACGTATATTAATAAACTTGGTATTTTAAACAATAGAGTAACAACTGGAATTTTAGCTGCTACAACTATGGATCCACCATTTGGTTATGATAATCAATCATTTAGATGGGTCGTTACAGGAAAACCAACAAATTCAAATATAAATTATCAAGCTGGGTATTTCAATATAAAAAGCGAATCAGTTTCATTCTTTAATAATGTAATTTGGAATGTTCCATCAATAGATACGCTTCCTTTCGCAAGTGGTCAGATAGATTTTCCTGATATCCAACTTCGTCCCCCAATGAGTGGAGGTTCTGGTACAATAATTGGATGGCCACCACCCCCTGGTGGGCCTAGAGATACAATGCCACCAGAATCTCCAGATGAAGTGATAATTTGTGAACCTTATTGGGAGTATGTTATACCCCCTCCAACAATTGAGCCACCACAAATACCAGATCCTCCGGATACAGTGGCAACACCACCTACGTTACCGCCAACAGCTAAAAACGTACCTACTACTTCGCTAAACGAATACACTTGGACCAACATGAAAAATCAGTGGATTTCATTTAGATCTACTACTCAGGACTATTATGATATCAATAAGCTTCAAGTTGGTGGTTCTAATTGGCCTTCACAATTTTTAAAAATCGAAAATAATGTCAGAATCGCTCCAACTGGATTCACTGATGTTGCATGGGCACCAAAACTTGGTGATATATATCAAGATTTAACAACATTAAATTCCAATCAAATAGCTCCAAATCAAACTATTCCGGTAGTAGAACCAGGTTGGAGGCTTGGTAATAATGTAGTAGCAATAATAATGATCTGGCCATTTATAGAAAATGTTCAGGAAGATGGCCTGTGCATTAATTGCGATAATTTACCAACAAATCCACCAAGAAAACCGAACTCAGATGATGAAGTTGATGCATATGATATAAAACTTCCATATCCTGAATATATACAATCCAATAATATTGGCATAGGAAATTCTGAATCATCACTAGAAAAAGACTTAAATATTGGTCCATATCATACGCTAAATCCTATTAGCGGTTCAATTGAACATATTAATAAGGACTTCTCCATTCCGATTCATGGAAATCTTAATTTAGAGTTCAATCGTAGTTATTCTACAGCAAATAAATGTAATGGTGTCCTTGGCCTAGGTTGGGCAACAAATATCGATGAAAAAATAAATTATTTAAGCGAAGGTTATTTATCTTACCAATCATCTTCTGGTGAGACATACTTGTTAACACCAAATCGTGATGAAAACAGCGTCATAACATCATATGCTTGTCCTCCACAACTTGATGTAAAAACAACATTGACTATAGATGGCGAACAAACATATGTTACTTTGGCAGATAAAAGTGGATCTCTTAAAAAAATATTTGACAATAAAGGATTTATAAGATACATACGCTCTGATACTGGCGGCGAAATTGAATTTTACAGAAATTCTCAGAATCAAGTTATAAAATTGATAGATACTTATTCAGGAAGATACCTCGAATTCATATATGATACTTATGGAAGACTTGTAGGGGTTCTTGCTCCAGAAACTAGAAATTGGGTCTATTCTTATGATAATAACGATATGCTTCACTCAGCAACTAATCCAATAGGTGGTATTTGGTATTACGAGTATTCAAGCGGTTTATTATCAAAAATCATCAATCCTAGAGGTTATGATGTAGATTTCACATATGATAGTATGGGAAGAGCAAGTACTATTCTTCAAGAAGGTTCTACAAATCCAGAAAAAATCTATTATGATTCTGAATATCGATCTGCAAAAGTAATTAAACCAGCAGGTGAAGTAAATTACTCATTATTCTCACAAGCTGGTCAATTAGTTGCCCAAGTTGAGGGTAATGGAGGGTGGAGTTTATACAAATATAACCCAATACGCATGGAAGATATTTCAGCAATGTATAATCAGAACGGCGATTTTACTGTTGCCATAAAATATGATCAA
>MVQZ01000011.1 GCA_002067565.1 Methanobacterium sp. PtaU1.Bin242
TCCAAGAAGTACTAAAATAATAAAAACTAAATCCAAAATTATGTATTTAACCAAATCAGTATTGATATTAATTATTAAACCTATAACTATGCCAATAACAATACTTGCCTTTAAAGTGCCTTTATATTCAGTATTACGTATTAAATGATATACAAATCCCACCAATACCAAAAAAAATCAAATAAAAAATCGGTGAAATAGAACTAGCTTGATTAACTGTAATGAATGCGTCCATATTATTACCTCCAGATACTTACGAAAATTTTAAACCAATACCCAAATCCCAATGTTATTTGCTGAACATTTCTGAATCAGCAGGTATTATATAATTATCATGGGTAAATTTCCTACTGGATCAGGAACATAATCCAAAACTGTGTTGGTGGTTTTGATTCCCTTACAGCATAATACAAACTAACTGCCACTATTATAGGTTGTATCACTCCCTCCATAAGTAACAGCTTCATCCCAATTAAGTGTGCCATCAGGGTTTTTAGGAATTTCTGTGTAATAAATACCATCATCCCCCTTAAAAGTCCTTAATTCATATCCATGAACCCAAGTACGATGATAGGAAAAATATTTCCAGTATTCAACAGGAACATAATTATCTCTTAAATCAAGCATCAAGTTTCCAAATCCGTACATAAAAGCAACACTTGCACCAATTGGACCTAACACACTACTAACTCCCATAACAAGGCTATACATTTCATAAGCTATTAAATATTCCGAATAAAATCTAACCAAATAAAGAATGTACACAAAAATACTCCTATAATTTTAAACGGATCAGTAGGATCAATCAAATAAGTTAGTATAGGTGCTATTATCATAATTATGAAGAGTACAATTGAATAAATAAATTTATTGTAATATTTTTTTGTTTCAAAGATACCAGTTATAAATAATGGTAAAGAAATCAGCGCTAAAGGAACTGAAAAAAGGTAATTAGATGCAACAAAGATATTAAAGCTATACTGGAGCAAAATGAACACCCATATTACTAATCCCCCTAGAAAATATTGATACTGTTTCTCCATTTAATCACCTTAATCGTATTTACACATCATTTAGTTTTTAAATTAGTATATTATAATTGATAGCCATACCATGGATCATATGTTTGGTTTATATCATCCCAATAAGCAGGCTGATTCATTCCTTCCCAATCAAAGATATCAAATCCAGCAACATCACCCACCCACAAACCTAAACCTAACGCAACTCCTGCTCTTCCTAAAAGAAACCCTACACCACTATAAAGACTTAAAGGTCCGAGAGTGACTGCAGTAATATGTGAAATGATATACCTGTAGTTGGGATACTTTCCAGGAACCATATAAACACGGCCTTGATATTCGCGTGCACGTGGCCCCTGCCCATAATTTTCTGGTATGTTAGCTCGAGTCACATTTATTTTATATGAATGCATATTCTTTGTCTCAGTTATAGATTCTGCATTTACAACTACATGATCCTCTAAACTTCCATATCCCTCACCATGTAATATGGTATTTACCGTGCCCGGAATTATTGCCAAACCGTCCATGATAAAATTACCAAAGTCGTGGATTTTTTCTGTTAGGGTGTCATGGAAGCAGTATGCTCCATTATAATTTTCGTTTCTGTATACTTCGAAGATAACTACGTCCCGCATAATACCTGTTTCCGGATCCAAGATTAAAAAGATATCATTCTGATCCTCCAATTTTATCATAACATAACCATCTAGAGTAAACATGATTTCTATTTCAGACCCATTTTCAAAAGCATTGAGTATATATTCTTGTACTGAATTGAAAGATCTCTCTCCGTCATAACTGGGTAACGTAATGTTATTCATCACCATAGTTTCAATAATTGATATTATGGAGGTAGTAACATATCTAAAGTTCCACATATTGTTTATTGATCCAACTACTGTCATGCCCATGCTATGGTCACATTCCAGTGTAATATAAGTATAGTGTGGATCATCACATACTGATACAATTATGGGGCTGGTACGACCCCACGTTACATTTAATTCGTTTGCTGCTTCATCTGCTACCAAATCGTGCATATAAATCATCATCAGAGATGCAAAAAACGTTCCATAGGCAGCTTTCATAGGACCTTTCGGATAAAGGAGATTTCCATTAACATCTGTTGCATTTATCTGATCTGCCCAATATTCTACAATATCATCAGTAACACTTGTGGTGGCAATAGCAAAACTTCTAATACCATCATAAAATGCATCTTCATCTTGGAATAATCCGCCATTCCCATCGATATAGAAAGGTTCATGACTATTTACATACATCATTGCACTATGTCTGTTAATGGATTTTCCAGTGAAGTAAATATATGGATACTCATAGTCTTCAGGAAGCGGTATATAAGAGGGTGCATCTACTCCCGGGTACTCTATATTTACTGATAGCTCATCTATAAAAGCCGGTCCATAATATTCAATATACTGCAACTCATCATCAGTTAAACCATATCTATATGCCATGGTATTCAATGTATTTTGAGAAACACTAATATCTCCCCACCGATGACAATCTAAAATTGCAAGGAAAACATTCTGCCTATAATCATCCCTAACCATATCGTAATAACTATTAAAATAATTTACACTTTGGACCACATTTCCATCGACTATCAAGTCTAACTCACCTTTAAATAGACCTGTGGCCTTCCATAACACACTTACCCAAGTCACAGAAGCATTTAACGGTAAAGTATAAGTTAAATTAACATTTTGACCTGTGGAATAGTCTATTGCAGTGCTTTGAACCTTTATAACCGCCATCCCAGTGGTTATAACTGTCTGGGATGAAACAGTTTCACTGTCAAGATGTGCTGAAACAGCAGCAGTCACATTTTGAATACTGCCCAAATTCAGTATAGTATCTGCCTTTCCCTTTACTGTGCATGCAGATCCAATTATAGTACCAAAGTTGGTAGTGAAATTTACGGGTATGCCATTAGGAATATGACCATCAGATGAAGTGTCTTGTTCCTGATTGTTATGTGTTAAATCAGCTGTTACACTTGCTCTTCCACCAGAATTAACATTATTCGTTTTCACACTTAAAACAAGCCATGGATCATATATTATATAACTGTTCTTATTCCAGATATTACATGAGGAGGGCGGTGCAGTCGAGTTAATGCAAATTACATTGTTTGTTCCCCACCAGTTGTTGGTTGCATTCACTATACTGTTATTTAATACCTCCATTCCATAATTGTAGTTCCCTGCTATTCGATTGAAATGTATCTCCACTGAAGAATTATCAACAATAATTCCCGATTCACCATCAGAAGATATATCATTTCCCCGAATTATATTATCCATTGAATTACGTATCAATACACCATTACTTCCAACAACAGATATACTGTTAGCAGATATACTATTGCCACTTGAATCCTCTAGAACGACCCCATTATTACCAGTAAAACTATTACTAGAGATAATGTTATTACCGGAATTAATAAGATGAACACCTCCAGAATCAGTGAAAATATTACCTAAGACAGTACAATTTCCGGTAGAATTTAACAAAACAGAACCATTAATAGTAAAACCACTAATAACAGACCCAGAACCCGTACTGATGATTTTAAATGCTGGTTTTGAATTATCAAATGGAGTTATCACCACATCATCATCAGAAGATGGTGCTAGGGTGATTTTCTTGTTAATTAACACATTCTCCGTATATACACCACTATTTACGTATACGATATCACCAGCAGTGGTTTGGTAACTGTCAATAGCCGACTGAATAGAATAATAAAAACGATCGTCTACTTTGACTTTAGCCAATGTATCACTAAAAGTATAGAAAGAAAAGCCTGTAAGTGCAAGAGGATTATTAGTTAAATCAGTAACACTACCAGTGTGTAGAATAAAAGAATACCTTCCTGCATTTAAAAATGAACTGGGAGTAACAGTTAAAACTTTCCCACTGATCGACGAAGAAATTGGAACATTAACACCAGCATCGTTAACAAGTTCTATAAAAAGCGTTCCAGCCTTTACAGGTTCACTGAAAGTAACCTTAATCACCTTATCCCCTGAAACATTAAACGCACCAGCAACAGGATCAGAACTAGAAATAGTAGGTGCAATTTTGTCAATAGTGTAAGTTCTTGTTTGAACTGCAGCAACATTACCTGCACTATCCCTCCCTATAAATTTCAACGTAGTAGTGGTAGAAATAGTAATGGGGGTGGTGTATCGGGTGCTAGAAATGGTAGGCGTGCCTCCATTGGTGGTGTAATAAATAGCAGGATTAGAATCAACATTATCCGTTGCAGTCAAAGTCACGGATTTGGTAGTGTTATAGACACCTGTTGCCAGGTTGGCGGTTACAGTAGGTTTAGTAGTGTCTATGGTGAATTTACTAGTGAACGCTGTGGCTAGTGTGTTGCCTGCTGTGTCGGTGATGCTGCCCGTGGGTAATGTGATGGTGTAGGTAAGTCCGTTTATGTAGTAACCGTTACGTGTTAAGTTTAG
>MVQZ01000012.1 GCA_002067565.1 Methanobacterium sp. PtaU1.Bin242
TGGCATAATCAACCCCCTGTGCTTCTAGAGGTAACATAAAACCATTTTTCCCTGGATCAATAACTCCAGGAACCCCCCCAGTTTCTGTGGTTATGGCTGGCAGGCCGAATGCGTTTGCTTCGCAGAAAACAACACCATAGGCCTCTGTTCTTGTTGGTAAAAGTAGAAAATCACTTCCTAAAAACAGATTATACAGTTCTTTGCTTTGAACCTCATCATTTTTATCCAGAAAGGGTATAACCGTCATTCTATCATGTTTAAACTCTTCAGGAGGAACACATCCACATACAGTTAATTCTGCTTCAACACCCAACTTATCAAGCTCTAACATAGTGTTAAAAGCTATTTCACCACCTTTACGTTCCCAGTCCACTCCTAAAAAGAGTAGTTTGCAGTTATCCGATTTTTTCTTCCTAAAAACAATCTCCTTTGCAGGTGCCTTATCAATGTTCGCTCCGAAAGGGACTATATTTACCTTTGATGGGTCTGCTCCGTAATCTTTTATTGCTGATCTTGCAGCCCATTTAGAAGGATAGAACAAAAGATCAGCCCGTGATATAGCAGATTGTTCTATTAAATTTCCTTCTCTCTGGGATATGCTCAGCTGTCTGGAAAAATAATCTGGATAGTAATCACTGATAAGAGAAAATGTAGCATCTGCCGTGTACACTATAGGAATTTCCGTATTTAGACAGGCCAGTTCAGTGGATGCTACCGGTGCGAAAATTAGATCAAAAGATTCTTCTTTAAGTTTTCCTTTAATTATTCGGGCATAACTTTTTGAAAGTAAAAGGCTGTGTTCATATGCATAATTTTTTTTAAAAAGCTTAAGGGAAAGATCATTGAGATGACTGGTAAGCTTTTCTATCTTTGTACTTAAAGGCCCTATGTAATAAACATCCCCACAGTGTCTCTGTAAAGCTTGTGCCATGTAGTAAAGTGATCCAGAGCGTGATTTTTTATCTCTTGCATTGGTTGCTGTTAAAAAGGCAATCTTAAGACCATTTTCACCCATATTTTCATCTGCTCAAATTTTAGTCTAAAATCAAATTTTATTCTAAAATAATTCTTTCTTAATTAATTCTTTTGAATAATTTTCACTGCTAGTTCTAAAATAATCTATCTTAAATATATAATATGATTCATTAATATAATTACTAGATTAATATACCAACATTGCTAAAATAATTTAGTATGCATTCTTATTCTGGGGCAATCCCGGTATATTGACTTAATAAATGATATAAATTAATATAGAAATCCTTAATTGAATTACAAAGTTTCTAAAAATTTTTAGATTTAAATGTAATGGAGTTAAAAATAAATGGCCGATGAAGTTGCTGTGATTATTTTAAACTGGAATGGGTGGAAAGACACCTTAGAATGCCTGGAATCACTCTACCAGATCAACTACCCACACTATCAGGTGATAGTGGTAGACAATCACTCCCAAGATGAATCCCTGGAAAAAATAAGACAGTACTGCCAGGGAAAAATAAGAATACAATCACCATTCTTCAATTACCAAAAAGAAAATAAACCCATCAAAATCACCGAAATAACCAACAAAGAAACCAAATCAAATATAAATCAAAAACCACCTACTTACCAGAATCCATCCCCCCCAAATCCATCCACCCAGAGGCTCATTCTTATAAAAAATGATGAAAATTACGGTTTTGCCCGTGGAAACAATATAGGAATAGAGTTCACCCTTAAAAATCTGGATCCTAAATATATTCTACTTTTAAACAACGACACCGTAGTAGATACTGATTTTTTAACTGAAATGGTTAAAACAGCAGAATTAGAGGGTAAAATAGGATTTGTAGGGCCCAAAACATATCTTTACCATGAAAAAGATATTATACAGGCAGCTGGTGGGGGAGATATAGATTTCCTGAAAGGAGAGTCGCATGAAGTAGCTTTTATGGAGAAAGATGTGGGAAATTATGATAAATATCTGGAACTGGATTATGTGGGTGGATCATGTTTACTGGCTAAAATTGAGGTAATAAAAAAGGCAGGTATGCTTAATGAGGCCTATTTCATGTACTGGGAAGATGTGGACTGGTGTTTCAACGGCAAAGAAGCAGGTTATAAATCTGTTTATTCATTTAAATCAAAAATATGGCACAAATACGGAAAATCCAGCATGAACTATTTTAAAACATATTACCACAATCGTAACCGGCTTTATTTCATTAAAAAACACGCAGATAAAGGTGTTTATCGGTCCTTCCTCCGGCATTATCTGGGGGAAATCCTGAAGGAATGCGGATATCAACTGATATATCGCAGGGACTGGGCTATGTTTAAATCCCTGTTTAGAGGAGCTCTTGATGGTCTGAGGATGAACTAAAAATTAAAAAAAGAAACCATAATCAATAATATTGATAAATCAAATAGCATATATAATATAAAATTTATTAAATAAAAATAAAGTTTTAGAATAAAAAATATTTATTTTAAATTAATTTAAAATCTTGTAGTATAAAAGCTT
>MVQZ01000013.1 GCA_002067565.1 Methanobacterium sp. PtaU1.Bin242
GAAGACCGGGTGGTTGGTTCGATAAATATAGAAATGGCACTAAAAGAGGGTTTAAAATCGCTAGAACCAGGTATACTTGCAGAAGCCAATAGAAACATACTTTATGTCGACGAGATAAATCTTCTGGATGACAACCTGGTGGATGTGCTGTTAGATGCAGCGGCCTATGGGATAAACATTGTGGAAAGAGAAGGGGTTTCCATAACCCACCCCTCGAATTTCATACTGGTGGGAACCATGAACCCTGCAGAAGGCGAGCTCCGTCCTCAGCTTTCTGATAGAATAGGCCTTCATATTTCTGTAAGCAGCATCATGGACCTGGAAGATCGGGTTAAGATCATGGAGAGACGTGAAGAATTTGAAAACAATCCTAAAAGATTCAGAGAAAAATTCACAGATAAACAGGACGAAATACAGCATAAAATTATAAAAGCCCGACAGATTCTGGGTGAAGTTATAATATCCCGGGATTTAATGGAGGTAATCGCCCGTATATGTGTAGATATGGGTGTTGATGGACACAGGGCTGATATTGCGATTTTAAAAACAGCCAAAACCATAGCTGCCTATGAAAATGAGCATGCAGTAAATCAAGATCATGTATCTGAAGCTGCACTACTGGTTTTAGGGGAAAGATTCCAGAAAACTTCCTATGATCAAAATAAGATCAAAAAGATGATGGAACAAGCCGAATCAGAGCTTTCTCAGAAAAAGAAGCAGGAGAACAAAAAAAAACTTCCATCTCCAGCGGGGGATAAAAAAAGAGGTATGAAGCTGAAAACCCTGGAGAAAGAGGAGCAGCCAGTGGAAGAAGACTATGAAGAGGCAGATATAAAAAAACTCCTTAAAATGAAGGGGAAGAAAATAAAGAGGCTTTACGGTAAACGAGTCGATTCCAAAACCCAGAAAGGCAAGTATATAAAAAGTAAGCTTCCAAAAGGTTCTTATGGTGATATTGCTATCGATGCCACTTTAAGAGCTGCTGCTTTAGGTTCTAAAGGAAGTATTAAGGTTGATGGTGGAGATATCCGTCATAAAGTGAGAAAACATGGTGCAAAGGCATCTGTTGTATTGGTGGTGGATATCAGTGGGTCCATGTTTTCTGAAAGGAAGGCAAATAGGGTTAAAGGTATTTTAATTAAATTAATTGAGGATATCAACAGACATCAGGATAAATTAAGTGTGGTTGGATTTAAAGGAGAGGAAGCAGAAATTATAATTCCCACCACCCGCAGAGCATCATCTTTCCAGGAACAGCTGGATAATATACGGGTGGGCGGGACCACACCCCTCGCATCGGGACTGAAAAAAGGTTTTGAAATCCTTAAAAAAGAGAAAATAAGGGATGAATATGTTCCTATGATAATCATCCTCTCTGATGGGATGCCCAATGTAGGCATTAAGGACGGACCTGTTCTTGATGCATTGAAGATAGCAGGAGATTTAAAGGAGAAAGAAATACGTACCATTGTTGTAAACTTCGAGAAAACAGTTAAATATGGCCATGAATTTAATATGGACCTGGCACTGGCTGCTGGAGGTCGTTACTACGATGTTGAGGATTTAAAAAACCCCGGAGCTGCAGTTTCCAGGATCCTGGATTATGAGCGAACCCTTCTTTAATGGACCTAAAAATTTGTTGATTCAAGTAGAATTATACTTGAAACTGGATGTTCAGTTTTGATTATGGTATCATTTATTGGAAGATATATTATGTCAATTCTTTCAAAAAAGGAGGTTTGAATTCTATGGAAAAAGTCAATATCGGGACCAATATTTACCCACCTATGTTGGTAACACTTCTAGGCGTAAATGTAGAGAAAAGAGCTAATTTTATGGCATTGGGATGGATAAGCAGATTAAATGCAAATCCACCCTTACTGGGCGCTTCCATTAACAAATTTCACTACACATCGCAAGGAATCAGGGAAAATAAGACATTTAGTATTAATATACCATCTAAAGACATGATGAAGGAGACTGATTACTGCGGGCTTGTTTCTGGGAGGGAATATGATAAATCATGCCTTTTTAAAGTGTTTTACGGCGAATTAGAAACTGCACCAATGATAGAGGAGTGTCCTCTCAGTATAGAATGTAAATTGGTTGGAATTCATGAGATGTCCACCAATGACCTTATTATTGGAGAAATTATGGGAGCATACACAGAACATCAATATTTATCTGATGATAAACCAGATATACGGAAAATTGATCCCCTATTTCTCACCATGCCGGATAATAACTACTGGACTGTGGGAGAAAATGTAGGTAAAGCATGGAAAGCAGGTAGGGATTTGAAGTCAGAAAGGGATGGATCAGAATATATTGAATAGTTTATAGCAGATAGTTCTGAAGGGCAGTAATTGTATAGTCTTCCTTGTAATTTTATTTCTCCTAATCAAAGAAATACATCTCTTTAAGGTACTGTATAAACATTACAAGGTATTCGTCACTTATTAATGGCCATTTATATCCTAAACGAAATAAAATTTGTATTGTATAATTATTTACAACTGAAAT
>MVQZ01000014.1 GCA_002067565.1 Methanobacterium sp. PtaU1.Bin242
TTATGATAGACATTTTGCAGGTTACACTAACAATTATTTCGGATTCGGGTCTAATTTAACTGGTGTAGGTTTATGGGACAATATAAAAATAAGATATATCTTCCCCCACCAACCTACACCAGTATACTACAATTCCCATTTCTTTGATAACTTTGATGATAATTCAATTTCAAGTGATTGGGTATTATCTCGTAGTGGGACTAATGCAAATGTTGTAGAAACCGGTGGGGAATTAAGAGTAACAAACACTACAACAGGGAACCGGGCAGCACTTAGAACTGCTAAACGGTTAAAACCTCCTTATTTGGTTCGAGTATATGCTAAACGGGGAGAAAATGTTGAATTCATAACTCATTGGGATGGGTCATGGAGTGATGCATTATCTCCTAATAATGGAATTTGGTGGTATTATGCACAGTGGGTGTCACCACGTAAGTGGGTAGTGCACCAAATGCGTGATACAGGAATATCTGCATCATATTCTGTAAACAAAGAGTTAGACACGGCTTATCACAGGTATGATTTTTATGTATATGAAAATTACACTAGGGTAACCGTGGATGGAGTGACATTACTTACAATTCCCACCCCAAATACTGAGGGTTATTTTGCTGTAACGGGTAGAGAAACTCCAGTAGGGGTTGTTGCAAGTTATAATGATTTTTACATCTTCGACGCAGTGAATACTACTTATTCTAATTCATTGATAGCTCCAGATGGTACTCCTGGACAAGAGGACATGGAACTTATTTTTTCCAAACCTGGTTCATCAGCCCCAGACATTCCATTAAGGGCATATGTTGATGAATTAGGAACAGGGGGAATGAATACTAATGTGGTCCTGGGTAAAAGTCAGGGTAAATACCGCATTGGTTATGACAGTATTGACAAATATATCGGCTTTAAATTCAAACCCCTTGCTCAAGGAGATAAAAATTGCAATATAGAATTCCAAGACTTCATTTATGAATATGAGGTGTTAAAATGAGCAATACCGGTATTCCAGTCAATGCTAGCCTTATATTAGATGCAGTACTTTATAAAGGGGACAATTCTAAGGTCATAGATGACCCTAATTATCTTGATGGAAGTGCAGTATATTCAAACTATCCGGGAATGGTATTGTTAGATACTAAAAGTTTAGGTACCGGTGTATTGGCTGGAGATATGGTTTTAACTATAATGTGGGACTCTTCAGGTACTGAAACCTTTGATATTCTTGTACAAATCACTAAAGACGGAGGTTATGATTACGAAATAATGTTCATGCATGAAGATACTGTGAATGACTTCGGTACAACTATAATAAATAAATTTGACCCTAAAAGTAATTATAGAATTATAATTAAATCAATCAGCCAGTCTGAGGTTGCATTAGATTATATTAAACTCACCCCTGTTTTCCCGGGCAGCATGGTTAGCGCAACAAGGAGAGTAATTAATAATTCAGAAGTTATTGAAGTTATTGATAGAGGCAAATCTACTATTACAGGGAATGGGAGTAGGGCTACCAGTAAAGCTATAAATTTTAATAAATTATTTGCAGAACCCCCTGATGTATATATTGGGTCTCCTTCTTCCTATCTTTCCACATCTGCAGAGAATAAAACTCCCCAGGGATGTACTTGTTGGTTTAACCATGTGGACGGGGCTGGATGGAGTGAAACTCATACTTTCACTTGGCTAGCAATAGGTTCGGTAAAAGTTCCATACGCTCCTGCTCTGCCATTGTAACTCTATTTTTTTTTGAATTTATAAAAAAAACTACATCTTAGCGAACGCTATGGAGGTATAATATTATGGTGAAAACAATAAGCGAAACTTTAGACGCTTCAAAAAGAGTAACAAACTATATACAAAGTAAGGGAAGCACTCCCATGACTGTGAATGTTGGTGGAGAAACTGTAAGCAGACCTAGTTTCAACCGGATGATGGCTGCTGCGATAATTGAAATAAACAATAACACCAATCAGAATATCAGAACAGATAGTGTTGATGACCCTTCCAATCCTATGGGTGGACTACCTGAAAACAAATTATTAAAAGCTGATTACATTGATGCAGCACAGCGAACTAAGGACTTCATCGAAGCAAATAAAAAGATGCCAAACTACATAAACACGCCCTTGGGCCAGATGAGCCCTTATAACTTCATGGACATGTACAGTAGAGCATTGAATTTCTATGCAGATGAAAAATACTTACCTGCCTTCATCTACACCAACAGCCTTGGAGGAGGGACCAGTCCTTCACAGCCCACCCAACCTAGTGTGCCTGATGACCTGAAACCCTACCTAGATAAAACGGCTAACTGTCAAGTTAATGATCCAGTTATTCAAAATCTGGCTAAACAGTTCACCACAGCTGAACAGGCGTTTAATTACGTTCGTGATGTTTATGGCTATGATTATTACTACAATACCCGGCGTGGAGCATTGGGAACGTATCGTGATAAAATAGGTAACTGTGTGGATTTATCCCATTTGTTAATTGCTATTCTCAGGGCCATGGGAATACCGGCCATGTATCGCCATGTACTTGCACAGTTCAAAAGTGGTCAGATTGGCCATGTTTATGTCAGGGCCTATGTAAATGGTGAGTATGTTGCCTTGGATGCATCGAACAATAACAATGGCTACAACAATATAGTGAGCTGGAAGCTGGTCCAGGTGTACAATAATTACCGTGAACTACCATTCTAAGGAGAAAAAAAGATAATTTTTAACCCCTCACACACTTTCTGTGTGGGGGATTTTTTTTTTATTTGTTCAACCTGGTGCAATGATCGGATGATCTGGGTCGTGTCGATAAACTACACTTGA
>MVQZ01000015.1 GCA_002067565.1 Methanobacterium sp. PtaU1.Bin242
GGTGTTGTCTTTTTAGTCTTATTTTTTTTTAAGACTGTATAATTATTCCAGGTTAAAAAAGATTTATTATAATCAATGAATCACTTTTTATTTACATAAATAAGTGATAGTTGTTAAATAATTAATTTAAGAGGATCATCCACCCCATAGGGCTTTCTTTTATAGTATCTTTTGGCGTGTTCCACCAGTAGAGCATGGTATTCCTGATATATTGGCACATCCGTTGGTAAATTTGACTGGAATAATTCCTTTAGTTCCATATATTTTATATTGTCATCCACCAGGTTTAGATGTGCAAATATTCTCAGGGTATAGGCGTCAACCACAAATTCGGGTTGTTTATAGGCATAAAGGAGAATAGAGTCTGCTGTTTCATTACCCACTCCTTTTACCTGTAGTAATTCTTTCCTGGAGGGGATTCTTCCATTTAATTCTAAAAAAAAAGTTGTGATTTCCTTTAAATAAGTGGATTTCTGATTTAAAAATCCTGCGCAGCGAATTGCAGATTTAAGGATTTCATCGTCTAGTTTTAGGAGTTTTTCAGGTTCTATTGCATTTAATTGATGCAGATTTATCAACGCTTTATTCGCCTGGAGCCAGGAGGTGTTCTGGGTTAAAATAGCGCCCAGAATTACCTCATAAATCTGATTTCTCATTTGGGGAAGATCATAATTCTGGGGATGATAACCTCTAACCGCCCCTGTCTTGGTTGGATTTCTACCTTCATGGCTTATCAGGGGCCACCAGCCCTGAGGACCATAAAGACTGTATAGTTTATGGTAGATGTTCATTATCTGTTTTACATGTTTACTCATAATAATAAATAGGAAAAAATACCATATAATTTTTTTATAGATATAAGAGGAAGACGATAACTTACCCGGTAACTTCAAACATTATTAGTCAAACTTTTTCATAGAATAATAAGTATCCATCAAAAAAATAACTAAATTAACAGGATAATCCCACCCCTTTTAGAGGTAAAAATATGGTTATGAAAGAAAAACAGATGAAAAGAGTCATTGACAGCTATATCAAGGCCTATAACGAGTTTGATGTTGATGAGATGGTTAAAAATATTCATCAGGATGTTGAATTTAAAAACATTGCCCAGGGTGAGATTAATGTTCACATTAAAGGCATAGACATCCTTAAAAAGCAGGCTGAACAATCAGCAGGTTTGTTTAAAAAAAGAAAGATGACCATCACCCAACAGACAATCAAAAACGATACTGTTGAAAATCAAGTTGATTTCACAGGCATCCTGGCTATGGACATTCCTGATGGCCCTAAAACAGGTGAAATCATCAAAATAAAAGGAAAATCAACTTTTAAGTTTAAAAATGGCAAAATCATTTTAATTGAAGATGTTAATTAAAAGAGGTTCTAATCTTCTGTTACTCCATTAACCATGTTTTAACGGATAATGCCTTAAAATTAGTAATAATTAGAGAAAATATCCAATGATTAAGGATGATAAAGTGAAAGATACAAAAAATAGAATTGAAAGTAAAACTTCAAGAACGGCTGAATTCACTTGTATGGCAAGATCCATGTCTTTCTTTGAAAAATCACCAGAATATAAAAGTAATGATTATATAGCACCATTGTTATTACCTAAATTTTTTATACCAGTGGTTAAAATTAAGATTATCAGGAGATTATTTTTAAAGAGATTTTTTGCAAAGGGCATGTATGAATATGTGATTGCCCGGACAAAGTTCATTGATTCTGTTTTTTTAAAAGCAATTTCCAATGAATTTGATCAGATTCTCATATTTGGAGCAGGTTTTGATTCAAGGGGAATTAGATTTGCTGGTTTAAACACTAAGACCAGAATTTTTGAGTTGGATGCACCAGTAACCCAAAAAGCTAAAATCGACCAGTTTAAAAAGAGGAAAATTGAAATAAATCCAAACATTGTTTTTATCCCTATTAATTTTAATAAAGAATCTGTCAAAGAAAAGCTACTGGAAGCAGGTTTTAAGAAAAATAAGAAGTCATTATTCATTTTAGAGGGATTGACTATGTATTTAGACTTTGAAGCAGTTGATAATACCTTTGATGTAATCAATAAATTCGCCGGAGAAGACAGTGAAGTGGTTTTCGACTATATCTATTCATCAGTTCTAAGGGAAGAAAATCTTTACTACGGAGAAGCTGAAGTCTTCAATGGTGTAAAAAAGGAAAAGGAACCCTGGTGTTTTGGGATAGAAAAGGGAGAAATAAAGTCATTTCTGAAGGATAAAAAGTTAAATTTAGTTAGAAATTTAAATTCCAATGATCTGGAAAAAGAATTTTTTACAGATAAACAGGGAAATAGAGTTACCAGAATAAATGGCACCCATTGCATAGTATATGCAAGAAAAGGTGAAATAAATAATTGAGAGATATTTCTATGATAGGAAATGTACGTTTAATAAAACAGGATGAATTAAAGAAACTTTTATCATTATATCAACATTTAAATCCTGATGACCCTGTTTTAGAGGTAGATGAAGTTTTAAAGAACATATGGCGTGAAATATTATCTGATCCAGATAAATTTTATCTGGTGATTGAGGAGGAGGGAATGCTGGTTTCATCCTGTAATCTGACTATAATCAAGAATTTAACCAGATCAGCCCGGTCTT
>MVQZ01000016.1 GCA_002067565.1 Methanobacterium sp. PtaU1.Bin242
CATCCACCACCTTCACCAGTCTGGTTTGAGGATTACAACGGAAACCATAACTTTCCAGTGTTTTTTCTCCCAGTTCACAGGTGGGATCTTTACCCAATGCCAAAGTTTTATTATATATTTCCTTCTTCATCTCCACCACAGTTTTTTTACCGAATTTATTTTGAAATTCCTGGAATTCTTCTATGGGGAGCTGATATTCTACAATATGTACTTTAGGATTTTCAGGAGTAATCCTCCACTTGTTCCGGATTAGATATATTCTATCAGAGAGAAGAACTATGGCCAGTTGGAAAAGTATTATGGCTGCTATTGCGTAAATAATACCCAATAAAAGGAAAAGTAATATGTTGACTCCAAAAAAGAGGATGTATATAAGGATCATATTACTGCTGAACAATCGATCTGATAGTTTTTTACCAGCAGTGGGGGGCTCTTCCGGTATGATATCCTGTCCTTCTATCCAGGCAAAGTAGAGAGTGGAATGACGCAGATTATCCTCATATAACTGCACCATAAAAAGTATATCCTCCTTCAAACTTTCCACAAACTGGAAAGAAACATCCCTATCTGGTGATAAAATTAACAAAAAAGTCTCTGAAACACGGATTTCAACAGTTACCTGTCCTGATTTATCAGGCTGGTAAGCGGTGAAATAGAGTTTGCTAACCCTCTCAGGGGTTTCCTTCATGGCGGAGATCTTGCCAAAATTCTCACTTTTAACCAGAAGATAGTTTTTACGTATAAAATCCAGAATTTCACTTCTATGCTCTGGTGCCACTTCTAGATCCACGGTGAAAATTTGATCAGGAGCCATAGGTTTTCTTCCATCTTTTTTTTAAAAATCCTTTAATTTAGGAACCAAAATCTGGTCTTTTTAGATCACAAATCAGCTATTCATGTTGATCATTTATTATTATATCATTTATATTCAAAAAAAATGTTCTATTTTCATACGTATTTAACCCTAGATAATACTCATTATTATGATTAAATCAATTTAACTTATTAAAATGATTAAATATTTACGTTTGTGATACAGAATCGTTTTAAAATAAATAGAATTAAGTTTTAATTAATAATAAACATGGTAAAATAAATGTTGATAGAAATAAAACATAATCCTTCAAATTTAGAGTCAATGGAAATAATCAATGAAGCCTTATCAAAAAGAGCTTTTTTAATATTGGTATTATGTTGTAAAGTAAATTATGAGGGTAGGGCAAGGAGTAAACTTGGCCTTGGAGAACGAACAGTATTGATCAAAGGAGATGGATCATTTATTATTCATCAAGATAGAAACCTGGAACCAATTAACTGGCAGCCACCTAAAACGAAATTAAGTGTTAAACTGGAAAATGATGTAATTAAAATTGTGGGGATGAGAAGAAAACCAAAAGAACAACTGGAACTAATAATTAGTACTGTTCATCTTATTTCTTACTACTTCGGTTCTGATACCAAAGATATTGAACTGGCTGGTTATGAAGAGGATATGAGACATATGATTATGAATAACCCTGATTTAATAGAAAAGGGTTTTAGACCTACTTCCAAAGAATATCAAACTCCCCAGGGATTCATAGACATTTATGGAAAGGATGCTAATGGGAAAATAGTAATCATAGAATTAAAAAGTCGTAAAGCCGGTATAAATGCAGTTAAACAGCTTAAAAGATATATAAACTGCTTCTTAGATAATAAAGAGTTTGTTAGAGGAATACTAGTCGCACCATCCATAACTGACGATGCCAGAGAATTATTAGAAAATAATAAGATGGAATACATCTCTTTAGATCCGCCTAAAGAATTAAAAACCAAAACCACAACTACATTGGACTATTTTAATTAAATTGGAATATATGAGCAATTGGGGAACTCAACCTGTAATTATAAAAGAAACAAAAAAATAAGGATTTATAATAGATTTAAAAAAATTGACCTATTAAACCCTGTTAATTTATCTTTTTTACCAGTGCCAGTTGATAACCTCATGGTTGCCTATCACCAGATTAAAGAAGTTGGTATCTACCAGGTTGTCTATGGTTTTAGTATAGCTATGACAACCAATGGCAATCAAACACCCATTAACCCCAGACAGATTGGTTTGGTTAATAGTCGTGTTATCAGAGAATAATGTACTGTTGCAAATTAAACTGTTAAATATGTTATACTGGGATATATAATTGCTTTCAGAATCATAAACCTTGTTAGTTAAATAGCTATCGCTTATTTGACCATTATTGTGTGCTTGATTGATGGAAACATTTGATGAGTTGGTTATTGCATTATTTAGTATGCTATTTTGGACAATACTACCACTATAACCCTGATGAATTTCTATGGGTCCATCATTACATTTTACAACAGCATTGTTTACCATACTATTTTGGACAATACCGTCAGTTTGATAACCCTGATAAATTTGTATGTCTGCATCGTTACATTTTACAACAGCATTGTTTACCATACTATTTCGGACAGCACCATCATACCAACCCTGACAGATCGAAAAAAATGGATGGTTATCGGATTCTATGATTGCATTATTAAGTACGCTGTTTTGGATAACACCATTTAGACCAGAATAGATATTGGTATGTGTGGATTTTATTATAGCATTACTTATTCTACCATTAATTATAGTTCCCCGGAGACCCTCTTCTATCTTGGTACTGTCACTGTTTATTACTGCAT
>MVQZ01000017.1 GCA_002067565.1 Methanobacterium sp. PtaU1.Bin242
CCCGCCACCATAATCTTTGTTGTAGATGCTATGTGATGTTCCATAAACTATCAGATCAACCGATCCGAGCCATTCGTTGGGACAGGGCCCTACAAATCCCGGCACACCATTCAAGAGGATGCTGCGGGCTTTTTTAAATGAACCGGGTTCATCAGCCTTAATGTGTAAAACGGCGGCTGTTCCAGACATTATTCCGCAGGTTCCGGTAGTTACCACGTCAATATCTTTTATTTCAGGTTCTCTGCCTTCCCTTACAAGTTTACTCACTTCTTCTGCACTGAGAACGGTGGCTTCCCCTCTTTTTATTTTCTGGTTTATCTGGTGGTTGGTGCGGGGTTTCAAGTATATTCCTCAATAAATTTTTAACAATTTATTAAATAAGATAGCCTGATTTAGTTATTAGCTTTTAGATTGTGATTTCGGGATATAGACTTTATATTATGATTTCAGACGATTTATCTCTTCCTGATTTTCTTCAAGGAGTTTCTCCAGAATTAACCCTTTAATTTCTAGTGATTCTATGTCGGTTGGATCTATCTCTATTGCTTTATCCAGACTTTCCAATGCTTCATAATGCTTATTCAGTAGGGAAAATACAGTAGCCACACCTTTCCAAGCATCTAAATTTTTTCTATCTGTCCTGATCACTGTTTGATAAGCATCAAGTGCGGATAAATAGTCACCTTCCTTGAAATAGTTATCACCAATATTTTTCCAGTAAATTATATCATCTTCACTACTTGATTTTTCTTGCTGCGTCATTTTTAACTCCTCAATTTTTCTAGATAATCTAATACGAAATCTAAAGCTTCCTGTAACTTTTCAAGATCATGCCCTGCTCCCTGGGCCAGATGGGGTTTGCCCCCACCTCCACCTCCCATTATAAGAGCAGCTTCTTTGATGATTTTATTAACTTTTATACCTTCACTCAGGGCACGGGGAGATGCTGCACCGACGATTTTACCTTCTTTATTTCCAATAACCACCACATCTACTTTTTGCTCACTTTCAGTGAGATCTGAGGCTATTTTAATAAGTTCTCCCATATCTGCTTCTACTATTTCATTTAAAACGGTTAAATCTTCAACTTTTTTAGATGCACTGGATAGGCCCTCAATTTTAAGGGATGCGATCTGTCCCTTAAGTCTGTCAATCTCATTTTTAAAGGATTTCCACTCAGTGAAGAATCTTTCACAGGTTTTTGGAAGTTGTTCAGTTTCTACTTTAAAAATACCCGCACTCTCTTTAAGGATATTGTCGCTGGTTTGAACAGCTTCAATGGCTGCTATACCAGCGGAAAATTCGATTCTTTCCACACCATCCTGGATTCTTTCGGTCCTGAGGATTTTTATCAGACCTACATCACCTGTTTTGTTACAGTGAGTACCTGCACAGGCCTGCACATCAGTACCTTCCACTTCTACGGTTCTTATATGCATTCCAGGAACCACACCTCCCTGATACAGGATAAATCCATATTTCTTCTCGGCCAGGGTTCTGTCCATCCAGAAGGTGTTTATGCTGATATTGTCCATTACCAGTTTATTGGCCAGTTGTTCGATTTTTTGAAGTTCTTTTGAGCTGATCCTTTTGTAGTGGGAGATATCAATTCTTGATTTTTTTACACCTTTTTGAGCTCCGGCCTGCCATATATGGTCTCCCAGAATTTTCCTGGCGGCGGCTATAATCAAATGAGTTGCCGTATGATTCTGGGTTAAAGCTTTTCTCCTTTTGGGATCCACTTTACCTTTGATCATCTGACCTTTATATGGATGCACCTTTTGGATATCCTCTTCATTTACCTGGTGTAATACAATATTATCAATTTTTTCAGCATGTGAAACCTTTATTTTTCGAGCATGAACTTCTAGGTAACCTATATCAGATGGTTGACCACCACCTTCAGGATAAAAGAGTGTCTGATCAAGTATAACGTTATTTTGATATATTCCTATGACATGGGCATTAAATTCTGTTTCAGAGGGCGTATCATAGAATAGAAGCTCTGTGCTGGGAAAATCAAGTTCTATCTGGCTTTTTTCTTCTGGGATCTCTTCAGAATGTTCAGCTGCCACTTGTGTGTAAAAATTATCCGGAATGTTGGCATTAAAATTATTTTGCCGGGAAATGTCGTCTATGGTCTCTGGTGGAATTCCATGGGAATCATAAAGTTTTATAAGAGTTTTGAGAGGTATTTCATCTTTATTATCTTTTCTAAGATATTTTATGGTCTTTTGGACCAGTTTTTTACCCTTGGTCACTGTTTTATAGTATCTTTTATCTTCCAGGTTGATAATGGCGTTGATATGATTCTGGTGTTTCTTTATTTCGGGATAGGTCTTTGCCAGGAATTCCAGTTGTATTTTCATAATATCTGCCAGAGATTCTTCTAGACTCAATTCTTTCATGAAGCGGATGGTTCTTCTTAAAATAAGTCGGGCCAGATATCCGTCTTTGATGTTGGATGGTATTACTCCATCTGCCAGCATGAATGCCAGACAACGGGTATGATCAGCAATGATATAAACAGATTCCATGGGTTTGGTGGCTTGTTTTAGCTCCTCTACTGATATATCCAGTTTTTCAGCCACTCTTCTGCGCAGAATTTTGAGATCAGCGATGTCTTCAATGTCCATCATACCGGCTACCCGTGCGTTTTCAGCGAGAATATGCTTATCCACATCTATATCACCCATTTTTTTGAGCTGGTCAA
>MVQZ01000018.1 GCA_002067565.1 Methanobacterium sp. PtaU1.Bin242
TAATTACAGGAAATTAAATAATAAATTAATGGGTCATACTGATAAAATAATATATACTTCGTTATAGCAGTGTTTAACGAAGTAAATTCTGTGTATCAGATTGAAATTATTATTAAAATATTTATAATTTATTATTATTTAACATTAGAAAAATAGCACCAAAAAAAATTGATATAAAAAGTTTAACCCCTGTGCCAGATGTTGATCATTAAAGTAGAGAAACTGATTGAAAAGTCTCTGAATTGTTTCATACGGGGTAAAATTAATCCAACAGTAAAGAGGAGTAAGGCTAATGCTATAGCCGCAAAAGGTATACCTGTTTTTTGCATGCCCACTGTGGTGGTAGTTGTTTTATTGCTGGTAACGCATGCACCGAAGTTAGACCATTGTGTGCCTGCACCAAAATTTGACCACCGAGTACCTGCCCCGAAGTTAGACCATTGTGTGCCTGCACCAAAATTTGACCACTGAGTACCTGCCCCGAAATGGGACCAGCAGGTATCTCCAATTTGGAAACCATATGTTGATTGGAAATATTCATTGTTCATTTCATCTACATTTAACGCAAATCCACAATTTAACCCGGCAATGACCAAAAATATGATTCCTGTAAATTTTAATATTCTAATTTTTTTTGAAATTTTAAACATCCCCTATTAAAGTATAACGAAATAATATTTGGATTTTGTTTAATTTTAATGTGTTGATTTAAGATGAAATGTAAAAATTTAAATATCATAATATTATATCTGGATTTTTCATTTAATACACAGGATAAAAGAGATTCAAATACTAATAACAGATCTTAATATTAAAAAAGAAAATTTATACAATAATATGCTTCTATATTATGATTTAGATATGATTTTAGTTTAACGTAGTTTAAATATTCTCCAGGAGGTATGGTATGTTTCACTCTTATTTAAAGGGTTAATGAGGTCGGTATTCATCAAAATAGATTTTGTATCATTAAACAGGTTTATGGGCAGGGCAACGATAACAATACCATTATCTGTATAAACTGTCAGATTTTTATCTGATTTGATACTGTTATTAGACACTGATTCATATTCTGCCTGGTTATTTATCACCTTCACATCTATACGGTTGAAGGTATGTCCATTGTATAATTTAAGATGAAAATCGTACTGGAAATTTTGTTTATCGGATTTTGAAAGTAGATAGAGATAATTATCATCATAGGCAATTCCCGCTGTTAAGGTGACATAGGGCACCGTTAAAATTCCGTTATGTGTGTTGTTATCCTTTTTAGTATAAGATGATGAAGGCATTTGATGTCTAATGGATTCAATACCATTAACCTTCTCAATTTCAATAAGAGGATAATGAGTATATATCTCATTTTTTTTAATAAAAGAGGTTAAAAGAATTCTCATATCACCCATTTGGGAGTTATAGGAGTATATGGCATTATCTTTAGCTCCCAATTCACTATTATTTAATTTGTTCACCAGCCACTGTGCATCTGATGTGGTAATATCATCAGGAACTAAATACCGGGTTCCAGGAAAACATATTCCCCGGGGCCAGTCTTTATGATGCACCAGATATGTGTAACTTTCTCCCTGATAATCAGTGTCTATCATTGCATATCTAACAAAGGCATTGGTAGCATAATGATCCGGGTGATAATCCAGATCATCTGGATAAAATATCATATTTGGTTTAAAATCCTCTATTATCTGTTCAACATTCATCTCCACATTGGCTCCACAGTAAGGAGCATTACTTTCATAGGTCACGGTGTAGGGAGAAGAGTTGAACTGGTTTGATCCGGTGTTCATATGAAAAAGTGTATTGTTATCCCAGTAATCTTCAAAAAGTGGTTTAAGCCCACCATCGGGATAGCCCAGAAATATTATGTCATCCTGATCCAGTCCCAGCGCCCTAATTGCATTAATACTTTCATTTTGACGGAAGTCTCCAATGTTACCGGTGTAATTCCTCTTATTTATTTTATGAAGGTAACTTTTAAACTGATCAGTGGACATAATATCCCCATTGGTCATCTCCACCACCAGAACAGTTGCATTTCGCTCAACAGCTCTTTTAATTAACCCCCCAGTCCCCAAGGACTCATCATCAGGATGGGGTGAAAATATTAAAATCCTATCTGATGAATTGATCTCACCAAAAAAAGAATACTGCTCCAGACTGTTAAGGCTGAAATAACCAGCTAACAAAAAAATACCCAGGAAAATAGCAATTAAAGTTAGAACTTTTCTGTTAAACTGGAACATCATATATGATTATCTTTTTAATATATATCCTTTTTTGATAAACTAGACATCTTAAACCTTAATTGTTCCTTTTTATCTCCAATAAAAATTAACAAAAAAACTTCATATTTACTTATATCATTTATCAGCCAAGGTCACTTAATAAGTCATAATTAGCTATACTTTTTAAGTTTATCAGCTAAGTCACTTATTAAGTCATATCTAGCTAATTTTTTTATCCATCCATCAGGAATTCCATCTTCACCGTAGAATGCTCCTGCAACTTGACCATAAACCGCCCCGGTAGTATCTGCATCATCACCTAAATTCACAGCCTTTAAACAGCCCTCTTGAAAATCTTCACTATTATAAAAGGCCCATAATGCTGCCTCTAAAGATTTAACCACAAAGCCACTGCCTCTTATCTGTGGCGGATTTTTTACCTTAAAAGAACCGCAGGCAACCTCATCAATTTGAAAAGAAAGCTTATTCTCCTCCCAGTAT
>MVQZ01000019.1 GCA_002067565.1 Methanobacterium sp. PtaU1.Bin242
CGTCGGAGGATAAAAACCAGCGAAGTTTCTCAAACCATTTAAGCTCTTTTTTAACTCTTCTCTGGGGGATTTTGATTTTCTCAAGCTCCACGTCCCTTTTGCTCTTGGCTTTCTCTATTTCCTTTAAAGTTTTTTCAATAGCTATATTAACTCCTTTTATTTTCTTTTTAGCCTTTTTACCTTTATTATAATAAACTTCAGCATTTTCAGGTATGGTTACGTGGGAATCAATAACTATTCTGTTATTTTCCAGGTTTAAGGTGATATTTCCCATTTTATCGATGGAATCTATGAATTTGGTTCCTCCCAGCCCCTTTTTTTTGGCGTCTTTAATTATTTTGATGATTTCCATCCAGGAATATCTTTCCCGGGCGTCATTTATAATGTCCAGAATGTTCTGTATCTCCTGGTAATGGGAGTAAAGTAAATCACCCTTTATCTTGGATTCTTTCACGGTTTTCTGGAATTTTTCCAAGGTTTCTTTTTGTATTTTGAGTCTTTTTTCAAATTTACCAACTTCAGATTCCCAGATATCCTCCTGAACCTTCTTTATGTCTTCTCCCACTATACTACTGTAGAATTCATCGGCAGCTTCATTAAAACGGGGAAAGGTTTTTCTACCATATTTTTCATAGATCTTCAGATCTAAGGGCAGAACATCATCTTTACCCTCTGAGACTATTTGAGGATTGAAATCTCCGCTTTTAAGAGGATTGAAGATGTGGTTTATAGTTTCATATAGGGAGTTTAATTCCTCTTCATTTATCTCTGCAGCAGGTTTATCTTTAGATATATTGGCTCTTAGAACTATTTCTTCAGCATAAAGTCCACCAAATCCGTTGCGGGCCAGAGTTCTTATAATATCTGTTTTAGAATCAGTAAAAAGTTTATTTATATCTTCTTTTGTCACATTGAGAGGGTTTATTCCTCTTTCTGGAGGGTATTTATATTCTTCTTTGGATGATATTCTTCGATCCTGCCAGAGCTTTCGTTTCAGGGGTAGTATGATTTGACCTTCCTCATCCAAAAGTATTATATTGCCTTTGGAGAAAAGTTCTATGATCAGCGTATATTTATGTTCCTTCTGGATTTCAATTTCCATGATGCGGTCGAAATGATGCTGACGCACATCACTTACAGTACCACCATTGAGGTATTTCCGCAGAAGCATGGGAAAACTAGGAGGTACTTTAGGATTAAGAGGAGGGTAATGGGTTACGTGAACCCGCACACCGGCTTGGAATATCACATCACGACGACCTTCACCTGGAACATGGAATCGCACTAGAACAGTATCTTTAGTGGGTTGATATGCCTTTTGAAAACGGGCATCCTTTAAAAGGTTCTTCAATTCGCTGCAAATAGCATAAACATCAACGTTGGACATGGCTTTCATTTAAACCCTCATTTATATTTATATGGTTAATCATAAATTAATTACAGAATGGAGGAAAAAACATGGAAATAGAGGCTAAGTTAACATCATTACACATTATTACTGCTTTAATCACGGGTTACCTATCATTTATAATTGCAAGTGGAGCTATAGGTGCTATAGGTAAAAACGAGGTTTTGGCGGTATTGTTAGGATTGATTATCCTTTACTTAACCGGTAATGTATCCGAAAGAATTTTTGGTAAAGAGGCCGTAGGTGGCTTTAAAGGCTGGTTATGGAGCGGCATAGTGCCATTTTTCTTTATATGGATAGTGACATGGGTCCTGTTTTTAAATTACTGATTCCTATATAAAATTTTTTTATTTACTTCTTCTTATAATATTTTATAAATAATGGTTTTTTTTATTTAAATTGTACTGAAAATTATTTAAATCTTCACAATACATTATCAAATTCCGTAGAAAATCCACAAGAAAGCAAATAGAAGGGCTAAAATAAATATTAGGGGTGCAAAAACTTTACTTACCGCAATTATAGAACTAATGGTGGTTACCAGTTCAGTAGCATGGGTGGGGCCCAGTGTTTTAATATCCTCTATTTCAGCTACTTTAACCGCTGCATACACCGGTTCCAGGTCGTTTGCAGCAATTCTGGTACATTTTAAGATGGCTTCAACTATTTCATCCTGTTTTTTCACACCCAGGGGATTGTGGCCACCAGAGAGGGTGTTTACGTAGTGGGTGTCAGAGGTCATTACTTCGGCTTTATCTATTCCCAGATCTTTTACTGCTTCAATTATTTTTTCTCTAAAACCGATGATCATATTATTGGCATCCAAAAGTATGTATGCTGTTTTTTGATCCCCCACTTCTACTATCATTACTTTTACTCCGCTTTGGCCCACACCCTGTTCTTTGGACAGGTTATCCATAGGATCGAAGGAGCATCCCACTTTAATATTTTGCATATTTTCATTTTTTTCTATTTTATCCACAGCACCGAGTAGTTCGAAAACTTCCTTATTACCGGGGAGTATCCTACCACCTTCACCTTTGAAACTGTTATGACAATCCACCATTATCACATCATTTACTCCAGAAGCTTTTGCAGCTTCTATCACAGCTAATCCCACACCAAAATCTATATCATCAAAACCTTCTGGTGAGAAGGTTGCCAGTAAGACCAGATTGTTGCCAAAATTTTGGACACCAATTATAGCACCCTGATTTTTGACCCTATAAAAGGGACTGGCATAGGGGGAGTATTCCATATCTTCAAGGGCATTTTTCACCACATTTTCTATTTTATCTATTTCCTTAGAAGCCACCGGATTGAAGTCATGGGTGGATGGGCCGTGAGAGACCATGGTGAAGGTGTCAAATTTATTAGCCAGTACAGTGGGCATGTTACCACCACCGATATCTCCCACCGGACCAGGATGGACACTTGGTGATAAGAAAATAGCCTTTACACCGTTTTTTCCCTTGAAACTCAGGATACCCACAATGGTTTTAATAGATTCTCCCATGTCCTCGAAAACAACCTCCATGGCCTGTGAACCTTCACTTATATGTGATATGAATAGACTTAAGAGTTCTAAC
>MVQZ01000020.1 GCA_002067565.1 Methanobacterium sp. PtaU1.Bin242
GGCTTCCAAAAACATTTTATTGCTTTCCCTTTAGATGTTTGACTTTTTCAGCAGACCCTATAATAAAGAGCACACGAAAATCCTGGCAATTGACATGGAGAAAGAGGGTATAGAGCCTGGTAGTTCTGCCCATATCTGAGAAAGAGGCCAGGAAGTGCTGGCGATGTATGGGATGGGCATTGTGAGGGAGATCCATTTCGACTCCAACCATTGCGTTGTAATTACCATGGAGTGCGAATCTGTTGAGTCAGCAATGCAAACCCTAGAATCATTGCCGTTGGTTCGCAATGGCTTAATCGAATTTGAGGGTAGAGCCCTGCATCCCTAATCTGGCTTTTCGAGGCTAATGGATAAATGAAAGCCCGGGGATTCCGGGCTTTTTTATGCTATAGATGGGACATCATATCTGCCTATATGTGAATTACCTCCCCGTATGCGGCGGCTGCGGCCTCCATTACGGCCTCGCTCATGGTGGGGTGGGGGTGGATGCTCTTGATAAGTTCATTAACCTTAGTCCTGTCTTTAGGAAAGGCGGATTTATAGGCTTCCGCCAGAAATACATGAGCACCCCTATCTCTCAGTCCTTCAGGCAGCACATCACGCGCAGCTAAGGTTCTGGGAAGTCCTATATTTTTATCACGGATATTTATGTCCTTAAAAACATCTAGAAGACCTTCTGCAGTATAATCATCAGGGATCACATCTGGTTTTAGGTCATATTCCTCTAGATATTTCCCGGTGCGGGGTCCGATAACCGCAATTTTACATTGGGGATTTAATCTTTCTTTCAGGTCTGTGCAGTGTTTAAACAGGGATAAAATTGATGTTGGTGATGTGAATATCAGCCAATCCAGTTTGCCTGCGTTTTGGCATAATTTGATCAGTGACTGGGTATTGGAAACTTGTAGTTCCAGGGTGGGCGCCACCAGAGCAGCTCCCCCGTAATCTTCAATTATCCTCACAGCTTCCTGGCTTCTTTCTAGGGGTCTGGTTATGGCTATTATCTTTCCTTTGAAATCATTTGATTGAGCCTTCCTGAACACATCTACCACTTTACCTACAATGACCAGTGCCGGTGGATTAATGTCTTTTTTGCTAATATCTTCCAGGGTGCCGGTTATTATTCGCTGCTCAGGCAGAGTCCCATTTTCTATGACACAGACCGGAGTTTGTGGATCTCTGTATTTCATTAATTCCCTGGTATTATCTTCTAAGTTTCCTATACCCATAAGTATAATAATAGTATCTGCTTTAAAGTCCCATTTAACCTGTTTTTCACTTTTGGTAGGGTCTTCATGGCCAGTTACGATGGTAAGTGATGTGGCCACACTCCGATGGGTTACAGGGAGTCCTATGGATGTAGGAGCACCAACTGCTGAGGTCACACCGGGCACCAATTTCACAGGGATACCCTTCTCTAAAAGGGCAAGCATCTCCTCACCACCCCTTCCAAATACAAATGGATCTCCACCTTTAAGCCTTACCACATGATCATGTTTTTCGGCTTCCTTAATAAGGATCTGGTTAATTTCATCCTGACTTTTGTAGTGTTCACCTGCCTTTTTACCAACATAGATTAAATCAGCATTTTCCGCATGTTCCAGGATTCTATCGTTGGCCAGACGGTCGTATATTACCACATCAGCATCTTTAAGTATTTTAACCGCCTTTAAGGTTATGAGATCTGGATCACCAGGCCCAGCACCTACTAAATAAACTACCATTTATTCACCATTTTATTTTTATCCATTTCCTGTAAATAGTGTATTTGAAATAATAACAGAGTAGTTGTAGTAATCATTTAATCAATATTTCATCTATAATAATTTTATTATTAATTTAATGGATTAATAGTTAACTATTCCTTTAAAGAACTTTAAACCATCATCTGATCCTAGAATATTTTCAGAAGCTCGTTCTGGATGGGGCATAACTGCACAGACCAGTCCTTCCTCATCACACACACCAGTTACTGCTTCCAGTGATCCATTGGGGTTTTCACCTGCAAAGGCCAGAACTATCTGGTCCTGATCCTGGAGTTTTTCCATTTCATCACTGAAGTAACGGCCTTCAGCATGTGCTATGGGCATTTTTATGGTATCATTTTGGTGGTACATGCTGGTGAAGGGTGTTCTATTCGTTTTGATTTTTAATTCTGTCCACTGGCAGATGAATTTGGCGTTACTGTTGTTGGTGAACACCCCGGGAACCAGTCCTACCTCAGCCAGTATTTGGGCTCCGTTACATATACCCAGCACCGGGTTTTCCTCTCGGACAGAGTCTTTAATTCCCTCTATAACGGGGGTGATGGCTGCTATGGCTCCGGCCCTTAGATAATCTCCGTACGAAAAGCCACCTGGTATCACTACAGCTTCAAATGATGATAGATCCCTCTGATTCCACCACACATAATCTGGTTCGGCTCCGGCCAGCTCCAGGGCGTGGAAAACATCCCGGTCACAGTTAGAGCCGGGAAATCTTATTATAGCCACTTTCATCTTATCCATTTTTATTCACCGGAAGTAGTTACCTCTATTTCAAAGTTATGAATCACCGGATTACAGAGGAGTCTCTGGCACATTTCATCCACTTCCTGACGAATCTGGTCTTCATCATCTCCATCCATGGAGAATTTTATTATTTGGATGGTTTGGGTGTTTTCTACCTGATATTTCAGGAGTGCCAGGGCCCTTTCTATAGTAGCGGCTTCTGGGTTCAGCATGCCTTTTTTTAAACTTATTTTGACCTGTGCATTGTACTTCATATAAATCACATTCTAATTTATGTGTATTTGATTTAATGCATTAAAATTTAAGGGATTTAAATCCATAAATTATCCTGTCTTAATGCTGTTTTTGTTTATCTTATATTCGGTTATTAGATCAACATTAAAGATCTAAATTCCATTTTTCTTTATCTTCCTCATCTAGTATACGGGATGCAACCTGACTGTAAGCATTTATAACTCCGGATTCTCCTTTTCTGAACAGATCTTTATCCAGAACATCACAGGTTTCCATATCCCAGAATCTGCAGGTGTCAGGACTTATTTCATCACCCAGCACTATTTCTCCATTACTA
>MVQZ01000021.1 GCA_002067565.1 Methanobacterium sp. PtaU1.Bin242
ATGATAGATCAACTGCATATATAAATGTTTTTAATAATTTCTACCAATTTTTTAATTGACCAATTCAAATTATATTATTATCTTTAAAACGATTAACTATTAAAAGGTATTATATTTATCTGATAAAAGAGACGGGTAAATAAAGATACAACATGGTTAATATGAAAGATCAAAAAATAGAAAAGCCTTATGAATATAAATAAAATCATATCCATAATGTATAATATTATATTCTCCTATTCTCAATCAAATATGGTGCTTATATGAAAATTGATAAAACAGTATCCTACATCTTAATTGCCTGTATTCTAGTAGCCTTTGTTGCAGTAGCATATATAATTATTAATCCCTCTCCTGGCGAGAAATTCACTGAATTCTATATATTAGGCATGGATGGGAAGGCAGGAAATTATCCAACCAACCTGACAGTTGGAGAGAGTGGGAATTTAACCATAGGCATTGTAAATCATGAAGGCACCACCACCAGTTACCAGATGGTGGTTAAATTAAATAACGAAGTTCTGAAAATAGAAAATTTACAATTAAAAAATCAAGAGAAAAAGGAAATCCCATTCACATTCCAGGTTAATCAATCTGGAAATGGGCAGAAACTTGAATTTTTACTCTTTAAATTACCTAATGACCAAAAACCCTATCGTTATCTTGATCTACTTGTAAACGTAACTTAAATAACATCAATTTGTAAATTAACTCAACCATGAACTACTGTAAATGAAGCTTAAATCTATTAAATTTGAATTATTTAATTGACCATGTTTTTAAGTGTAATTAATTAATAATTTGCTAATCAAAATGTCCAATACTCAACGATATTATAATATAAATCCAATTCTAAATTTTAATTTCTATAAATCCTAAAAAAATATAAGGAATATTCTATGAAGGATAAAAAAATAATAGTAACTGGTGGTCTGGGTTTTATCGGATCACACCTGGTAGAAGGACTGATAGAAAACAATGAAGTTACCATAATCGATGATCTGTCAAGTGGAAAACCGGATAACCTCCAACATTTAAAAAACAATAATATAAAGTTAATCAAGGGAAATATCAATGATTTAGATCTTAAAACTATTTTTAAAGACAATGATTACATATTTCATCATGCTGCTTTAATAAGTGTACCTGAAAGCGTTTCAAACCCCCTTAAATATGATGAAATTAATATTAAAGGAACTTTAAAAGTTTTAATAGCTGCAAGAGATAGTGATGTGGAAAAACTTGTTTTTGCCTCATCTGCTGCTGTTTATGGAGATAATGATAAATTACCACTAACTGAAGATACTCCTCCTCGGCCATTATCGCCCTACGCAGTTAACAAAGTTACTGGGGAAATGTACTGTCAAGTTTTCACCGATGCATTTGGCCTACCCACAGTTTCTCTACGTTATTTTAATGTTTTTGGACCTCGACAGGATCCTGATTCCCCCTATTCGGCTGTTATTCCCAATTTTATCAGTGCCATTCTTAAAGGAGATAGACCAGTGATCCATGGTGATGGAGAACAGAGTAGGGATTTTATATCGGTAAAACAGGTGGTTAAAGCCAATATTCAGGCTTGTCAATCAGATCAGACCGGGATAGTCAATGTGGCCCTGGGAAGAAGCACTACCATCAACCAGCTGATGGAAATAATCAACGAAGTAATGGGGAAAAATGTAAAACCACTTTATATTAAGCCAAGACCAGGGGATGTAAAACATTCAGTGGCAGATATTACCCGGGCAAAGTCATTTGGTTTCCATCCATCCGGCTTTAAAGAGGAACTAAGGGAAACTGTAGAGTGGTTTATTGGGCAATATAAATAGTATTCCTACTGTATCTTGATAAAATTACCCAAATCTGTTTAAATTAGCATCAGGTTAGGTCTAGATTATATTTATTAAATTTAAATGATTAAATATATTTAAAGGACATTAATTATCCTATTAATTAAATCCTATTAACAAAAAATCCGTCAAATTATTAAATCCTATTAATAATCCTACTAAAAATTTATCAAATTATTAAATATCGGTTGTAAATCCATGAGTGTTGCACGTAGAATAGCAAAAAACACCACAGTATTATTTATAGCACAGATAATCACCTATGTGATAGGTTTTTTTATCACCATTTACACTATAAACTACTTATCTGTTGATAGCTGGGGGGTTCTATCCACAGCACTGGCTTTAACCGGAATTATGGTGGTTTTCATGGACATGGGGCTCGGACAGCTGACCGTCAGAGAAGTTGCCCGTGATAAATCTTTAACCCAAAAATATGTGAACAACACCACTGTGATGAAGTTAATTTTATCAATTTCCACTTTCATCCTGACTTTTGTGATTGTTTATATTTTTGGCTATAACGAGCAGACAAGATTAATAGTCTACCTTATTACTATCTCCTTTATATTTAACGCATTTTCCGGTATATTTTATTCAATTTTCCAGTCCTATGAAAAGATGGAATATCAGTCGGTGGCTACTATCCTGAACAGTGTGGTGATGCTTATCGGCACTCTGCTGGCCATATATTTCAAACTGGACGTAATGGCCTTCGCAATGGTTTATATTGCAGCAAATGGTGTAAATTTAGTTTATTGTTTTATAATTTACGTCTGGAAATTCCATTTACCTAAAATGGAAGTGGATCTGGAATTCTGGAAGCCTACTTTAAAAGAAGCACTTCCCCTATCCATCACCAGCATATTTGCTGTGATGGTCTTTCGAGTAGACACCGTCATGCTTTCCATAATGAAAGGAGTTGAAGCTGTTGGATTCTACAACACAGCCTATAGATTAATGGAGGCCCTGATATTTTTCCCAGCGGTTTATACAACTTCCATATTCCCTATCTTATCTGTTCTCTACGTATCATCACAAAAACCCCTGAAATCAGCCTATGAAAAATCCTTTAAATATTTAACCATCTTAAGTCTGCCCATAGCAGTGGGAACCACCCTGTTAGCTGATCAGATCATATTATTATTATTTAAATCGGCTTATATCCCATCTATATTAACCCTTCAAATTGTAGTCTGGGTTCTTCCCTTTATCTTTGTAAACTATATCTTAGGATCCATAC
>MVQZ01000022.1 GCA_002067565.1 Methanobacterium sp. PtaU1.Bin242
CGGCGATTTTTAATGGTTCCGCGTCACAGGAAGTTTCTAATTTAATTCCTGCTATCTGCCGGGGAGACATTAGAAAAAAGAACATTGATTTTTCATTTTTATTAATCTTGCTACCTATTCGCATAAAAGCGGTTAAATCATTATTTATATCATGAAAATTGAAATAATAGCTTTCATTCCATTCTTCATGGTTTTTAAGAGTTTCTAAATCAAGATCCATACTATCAGGCCTTCTTATTTATTATTCTTTTTTATAAACAACTCCCTCGTTTCCATCCACCACTAATTTTTCACCAGTTTTAAATATGTTTGTAGCTCCTTTAACCGCAGTTACAGCAGGTATTCTATATTCTCGGGAAATAACAGCACCATGGGACAATATACCTCCGGTTTCAGTGATAAGACCACCAACCTTTGAAAAAACAGCGGTCCAGGCAGGGTCGGTGTTACTGGTAATGAGAATTTCATCCTCTTCAAGTTGTGATAGTTCTTCAATGGATTCAACCACTCTGGCCAAACCCTTAAATATTCCCGGACTTGCTGCTGCACCATAAAAAGCATTCTGATGATATTCGGTGATGGTGTCATCAAATTCAATCCCATTTTTTATAAATTTAGGTGGTAGGGATGATTTATACCTGTAAAATTCCTTCTTTCTTTTCAGGATTTCTTCCCTAAATTTTTGTGCATCTCCTTTGGAGGGCAAAGTTTCAGTACTATAAAACATAAATAATTCCTTCTCGTAAAGGAAGAAAACGTCATTTAATTCATCAATAAACTTACTTAACTCTAATCTTCTTCCCATTTCCAGGATTATCAGTCTTTGGCGGAAAAGGAGGTGATCTAAGTAAAATCTCTGATTTTCTCTGAATGTTAGATAGGTTTGTGCTAAATTAAGAACAATCTTAAATAATTTCGCCTTAAAAAACCCTCCTCTCTTTTTTTTAATTCTATATAAAACTTCTTCTTCTGTTTTAAACCTATTGTTTCGACTTTCCAATTCTTTTTTTCTTAAATCCAAATCTGTGGAAGATAATAGTTTAATGACATTTAACACATAGGCTTTATCTTCCCTCCAGCGGGGGTATAATATTTCACGAGTGTTAGAGCGGTGTCCGTAATCTTCAATAAACAAATCAAACTCATATTTAAAATTCGAATTAGAAGAGATCAGTTCATGGATATCTGTTTCATTTAAAGAGTTCACCTCTTTGATGGAATTAATTTTTCTGGATAAATCAGCATCTTCTCTTAAAATTTTAGCTAACTCAGAAAATCGAATATTCATTTCTACAGTCTTATTATCATCTAAACCTGAAATCAAGCCGGCATAAAGAGAACCATCCTTATCATCCAGCCATTCCAACAGCCAGTTTTTAATCATTAAATTAGTGGCTATGGAATGAGAAACCATTCCATATCTAATCAGTTGATAGTGTTTTATGCCTGATTTTTCAATATCATCATAAATTGATAGAAGTTCATGGTCACTTAATGTTTTTAATGCTGTTTCATCAAAATAATCACATTTTTCCATAAATCCCTTAGCCCATTTTCGGTATGCTTTATCTGTCTTGTGCATCATTCCATCCGGGTCCCGGATGGCTATTAAAACCTGAGAAAGCAATGTTTTATGTAATATGGATGGATAATTGGATATCCTCTCCTGATCTTCCAGGGGAAAATAATTTAACAACTCTTTAGATCGGGCAAATTTTGGATAATAGGAGAAAGCTTTCTCTAAAACCCAGCTATTAAAATAAACCCTTGATTTATGAAGTTTTAAGAGTTTAGAATCTGTAATTTCTTTATATCCCATTATCCGGGCGCCTTCATGATTCACATAATCAGTGAGCATTTTACCCATAACATCATAAAAGAGGGGGGTGGTGGCATCAGCCCAGTACTCATCTCCATAAGCTCTGGTCCATAAAATATCATCATCCTCCCCGGTAAGGGTGGTTACTGGTCTGGACTGGAGGATATAGATATTAGGGATATTTGGATTTTCATTATTCGATTTCTTATTTTGATATTCGATGGCCCATTCAATATCCTGGGCTACATTAAAGAATTCCTCAAGCTCTAGTCCTATTTTCAGTAGATTTTTAAGAATATCATTATTAAGGCTTGATCTCCCTCTATGTTCTTTATTTATTACAGTTAAAGCGTTTTCACCATTTTTAAGGTAATAACCCTTCTTTTTTGTTTTAATATTTTTCTGGATTATATTCCCATCTCGGTTTAAAACATAAGTATCAGGGGTGACTATTCCAGAGGCTATGGCTTCTCCAAGGCCCCATGTGGACTCTATGACTATCTCACTAGTTCCATTAACAGGATTTGCAGTAAAAATCACTCCACTGATATCTGCATTGACCATTTTCTGTACCACTACCGCTAATCGGGATGTTTTTAGTTCTTTGTTTAAATGATCTATGGATGAATCATGCCTGTATTTCACTGCATGGTCATTCCAGTAGGATGCCCAGCAATCAACGATTTTTTCTAAAATATCTTCCTTTTTTATGTTCAGATAACTATCCAGCTGCCCTGCAAAACTAGCATCAGCAAGATCTTCCGCCAGTGCAGATGATCTTACCGCGTAATATCCATCAGGAAGATCTTCTATATTATAATTAACTTCCCTTAAAAGATCTGAAGATAACTCTTCACTTTTTATCATGCTTCTAATGGACGAACATCCCGTTTTGATAGAATCTTCATCCTTAAAATCAATAGAATCAACTATTCCGGATATCTTATCTTCCAATCCATTTCTAATAAAAAAATCATAGGCATCTGCTGATATAACAACCGCGGGAGGAATATTAAAACCTGCAGCTTTTAATTTACCCAGATTAAGAGCTTTACTACCAATTTTCTCCAGGGACAGGTTTCTTTCATTAAGATCTATCACATAATGATTTGAATCCACCATATTATCATTGCACACAGATTTTTACAGGTTAGGTAAACATAAATTTCCAGTTAAAGGTCAGGACATTTACTATAGAGTCAAAAAATATAATCATAATTACTATTCTTATTATAAAGAAAACTAAGATTTAAATTTTAACATTAACTCCAGCTTGAGTAATTAAGATTATTTGGAAAGTATTAAGACCGTTATTATGCAATTTCTTAAATCTTCCTAAACCATATTTGTGCAT
>MVQZ01000023.1 GCA_002067565.1 Methanobacterium sp. PtaU1.Bin242
ACCACCCGGAGAGGCGGTTAAACCTAAAATAAGAGGATTATCAGCTTCCCCTACGTAACGGGAGGCTAAAAACACATAAGCATAGTTACCTGTACCTCGATGACATTCATCAAATATCAAAAGCGAAACATCCTTCAAGGTATAACGACCAGCTATAAGGTCAGATTCTATGGTCTGTGGAGTTGCAGAAATAATTTGAGTCTTCTCCCACATTATAACTCGTTTTTCAGGCGACACTGATCCAGTAAGCACGGTTACCGGTGCTTTTAAGAAATCCCTTAAACTCTCTTCATGCTGAACTGCCAGGGGTTTGCTGGGAGCTACTATTAAAATTTTAGATGAAGGAATATTTTTAAGCCTTTCAGCAGCTACTAAAGCAGCTATAATAGTCTTTCCCAGAGCAGTTGGGGCCACTATCATAGTGTTACCTTTCTTCAACACTTCTGCTGCAAGAACCTGTTGATAAAGGCGTGATTCGATTTTTTCAGGTTTTATGAGAGGATGTTGGATCCACTTTTCCATGGAATTTAATATTTAAGAAATATCATATAAAAATTGGGTATAATTAAAAGAATTAGTTAAAAAATAGATTGAATTTTTATCTAAAGGTAAGAAACAGATTAATTATCTAAAAAAAATACTCTTTTTATGATTTATTTTTCTACAATCAACTGATCCAGATCACCATACACCACATCCAAACCACACATACTGGGCACATAAGCAGCGGCCTTTGCAGAATCCACTCCAATAACCTCAAATCCCAGCTCTTCAATAGGTGCAACCACCATACAGGTATCACAGACTATTTTACCCCCTGCATTTTCAATGACTTTGGTATAACCCATTCGATCTGCGGCTGCTTTAACTGATATAGAAGTGCACACCCACAGTATATTTTTAAGCTTACGCCCCCCAACTTTTTCGGCTACCGTTTTAATTTCATCTAAAGATGCGTGGGGGCAGCCTACACATATTAAGTCCGGGGCTTGGTTGGTGGTAGAGAGTTTCTGGTGGGTTTCATTAATATCTTTCTCCTTAAGGGATATTTTTTCTACTCCTTTCAGATCCACATCTTTTAAAGCTTCTTTATATTCAGGGGTGACCTTTTCCACATGATAAAGAGCCACTGCACCGGAAGATGCCAGTGCTGCACCTAAACATTTTAAATCATTTACAGAGGGACGTTTTTGCAACTTAAAATAAGGCACTCCGCTTGCCACCTGGTTTCCCACCAGATATCCCAGAGCTCCGTAGTCAGAACCCTTTAACTCACCTACTAATTCGATGATGAAGTTTGCCTTTCGTCCTTCATCCAGATGATAGCCATATTCAGCTGTTTTCCCACAAATCGCCGCGGCAAGAGCGCCCGGACCACCCTCTCTATTGGTTCTGGCGCCCAGAACAGAGTTAGCATAGCAAACTGCAGAAGACTCTGACCAGGCAATATGGCTTCCCAGGGTAGGTACATTACCCACCAAATAAGGAGTGCAGGTGCAGGTGGTGGAGATCCCCATTTTCTGGTAAGCTTCCACAATACGCAGCTGTTTCCTGGTGAATTCTTCTGAAAATCCCAGCTCTTTCCATATATCCAGATCCACCCCTGCCGGGTTTAAAGTAGAAGGAACCCTCACCCTGGCGTCCTGGGCCAGCTCCTCCAGATATTCCAGGCCAGCATCTCCTATGGTTTTATAAGAAACACCAGATATTTGAGCAGAATCTATGTCCACCAGGCGTTCTGCACCATAAATATCACCCAGGGCAACCACAATTTCCATTGACTTTTCAACAGCAGAGCCCTCTTCTCCATCATACATCGCTTTTTCTTGGGGATTCAGGTACATAGAAATCACTAATAAATTATTTTATGGGTATTTAAATTTTATATCAAATTAAACATTTAATTGGGTTTTAACTATCTCATCCACCAGATTCAGGAAATTGTCCTGATTATTACGGGGTATAACTGCACCAGCAGCCACACTATGGCCACCACCAGCACCACCATAACTTTGGGAGGCCTGTTCCAATGCTTTACCTAGATTAACACCTTTTTGAGTGATCTTAAGGGTTGTTCTCCCGGAAATCTTTATCAGGGGATCCATACGGGAAAGGGCTAGAACCGGTTTTTGGGAGTTAAAAATTCCCAGATCAAGGCCTATATTGGATAATGTTCCCATATAACTTTTAATATTTTTATCTTCAGTATAAATATATTGTATATAGGTCATCTCATTCGATCCCTCTCTTCTTATCCATTCTATACCTTTTAGAAGTCCATCCTGATATTTTTTAAGCAGTTCAGTCCCTTCTTTTAAAGCTTCCCCCCTGTCTCCCAGGCAAATGCTTAAACCAACCCCATATTTCTTGTTTTTACCACAGGCATCTATGGTCTGGGAGTAATCATCGATATTTCCCAGTTGAGGTATTTCACCAGTAATTCGATAGATCTTACCAAAAATCGCCGGATTTATCTTTATAAGAGCCTCTTTAAGCAGATCTTTTTCTTCATTGCTGAGGTCTTTAAATTTAATTCCGTATGATATGCCTAATTTTTCCAGAAAGGCCATGGAGCCTTCGTAATCTCCAGAGACACCTGTTAGGGGTGGGAGGAATGTGTGGGAAAGAGCCTTATATAAGGGTTCTTGAGAGAGAAAAGAGATTTTCAATCCCTCTTTAACTTCCAGCACTCCATTTTTAAGTCCTTCCTGTAGTATGGTATGATTAACGCCGGTAATATTCCCGTTGCCTTGCATGTCACCAAACGCACCGACCAATGCTAAGCTGGTAAGTTCGAAATGTTTAAAGGGTCTCACTGCCAAGTAAGACACTCCCGAAGCGCTTACATCACTGGTACCGTCCATTCCAAAAAGATGGGGGTTTATATGCACCACACTTTCCTGTTGCTCAGCAGAGTCCATGGTCTGATGGTGGTCGGCTATTATAGCGTCGCCTTTTAGCTGACCTATTCTCTCTGTCCAGGCGCTTCCCATATCACAGAAAAAGAAAAGTTTGTATTTTTCCCGGGAGATCTTATCCAGAACTTCAGCCTTAAGCCGAGGTACTATGGTAACATGGAATTTACCATTCTCCCGGGATATGGCATTACACACAACTCCTGCCGCGGATATTCCGTCAGCATCGTTGTGGGAAATCACCCTCACCACATGATCCTGATCTAAATGTTCCTTTAACAGGCGGTTGGCTTCTT
>MVQZ01000024.1 GCA_002067565.1 Methanobacterium sp. PtaU1.Bin242
TTTTGGTATTCGTCCACCAGTTGTTTTTTATAAATCAGTTTAATCCCATTAACCGGGGTATGTCCTACAATCATCATTTTACAGTCCACTGTTTTAAGAAATGATTTAAGATCATCCTCAGAGAAATCATCAAAACGGTTCCACAGCATCTGGATCAGCTTATAGTTATTATTATATCCTTCATCGGTGATGTGCACTATTTCATCCAGGCTTTTAATGTTTTTGGGAGGGCCGGCATGACTTATAAATATTTTATTATCTGTTTTGACGGCAATGGGAAGTTTCATAAAGAATTCCACATACTCATCCAATTTTCTCTGGTAACTTTCCCCAAAACAATCTTTTAAAAGTTCATCAAAATTAAGAGTTTGATTTATACCGGCTTTAAATACGGCTTTTTTGCAAATGGTTGACCATTCATGGTTTCCCAGGAGCACATGGAAATTTTCAGAACCCTCCCACTGCTTTTTCACTGATTCCAGTATTTCTATGGATCTGTCGTTATCCAGTCCCATGGCATGGATAAAATCACCGGTAAGAATGAGATAGTTATCCTCATTTTTAAAATCATCCCAGATCTCCATGAATCTATTAAAATCAGTTATATTACCATGGATATCGGTGATAATCAGAGCTTTACCTTTTTTTGGTAATTTAATTAGTTTATCTTGGCCCCCCTGCATAGTATTAATTTTTTATCTTATAGTATATATTAATTACTATTAAATCACATACTAATAATATAAAAAAAATTTTACATCTCCACATCTTTATTTTCTTAAAAATTCCTTTAGAATTTTCATATTCTGCTCTCTTAATGGTATAACAATTCTTTTACCATCATAAATGAATATAAACCGGTTTATAGGAGATCCAAATTCTATATCATCCATTTTAATCCAGAGGTATTTGTTTATCTTTCCTGTCCTTTCTGTTCCCCAGAAATTCTTACGATATTCCAGAAGACAGTCATTGGTTATCTCCAGATCAAAGGAATCATCCTCTAAAAAAGCTATTGTTTCTTCCAGGTTCTTATCACATACCAAACAGTTTTTAGATCCTTCTGGATTTCCCACACCACATTCTGGGCAGATCAGATCAAATGAAACAAACTCTTTTTTATTATTCATTAAAGTTATAATTTATTCATTAATTTATTATAAAATTATCTAAAAGATTATTTAGATATTAAAAAAAGAGTTTTTTAGAAAATAAGGAATAAACTACTAAAATTATATAGTTTATTTATTAATATCACGTAAATATAATTTATTCTCTAAAGGGTATGGATGCTAAGTTTATGGAAAATCCCCTTAAAATTGAAGGTCCAATTTTCATTGGACGTGGATGGAAGGAGTATCTTAAGTTTTTCAATCTGGAAGAACATGAACTTCAAATAATAAACATACTGGATTGTGCTGCTGGTGCCAGTTCATTTACAGCTTATATGAACATGAAAGGGTTTAATGTAACTGCAGTTGATATTCTTTACGATCAGAAGTGCAGCTTTCTGTTTTTAAAGTGTAAGGTGCATACTAATGCGCTAATGGATGCACTTACTCCAATGGAAGGTCATTTTGTCTGGAGCTTCTTTCAGGATATTACTGATTTAAAAAAACAGCGTCTATCTGCCTGTGAAGATTTCTATAAAGATTACCGGGAAAATCAGTGCCAGAATTATATAAAGGCAGACTTAACCAATCTACCCTTTAAAGATAATTCTTTTAACCTTGTTTTATGTTTACATCTACTTTTTATCTATGATCACCGATTGGACTATGATTTTCACATTAATTCCATAAAAGAAATGCTTCGGGTGACTTCTGATGAGGTTCGTATTTATCCATTGATTAAACACCATAATAAAAAATCCCCTTTTTTAAAAAGAGTAATAGATAATCTGCATCATATTGAAATAGAGATATTGAAGGTTGATTATGAATTCCGAAAGGGTGCAGATGAAATGATGTTATTAAAAAAGATCTAAAAGAGAATTAGTGAGTAATAAACATACATTTCCAGTGTAAAAAAAATGGAAAAATTCAATTAGTATCATTACCAAAAAAAATGATTGAACACTTTAATTTTAAATAAGGGATTTTATTGAGTGAAATATATTGAAACCATTTAAAAATCTTCTTAAAAGGAAAAATAAGGAAGACGAATACATATATTCTGTATTAAAACAGGAAGATGTGATCATAAGTCCGGATACTCACAGAGATATCAGAATTCCTCCAGGACAGAGAGAAATAGAGAAATGGCCAGTTTTACACGCTGGCAAAGTTCCTAAAATTGATTTATCAACTTGGAAGTTTAGAATTTGGGGACTGGTTGGGAAAGAAAAAGAGTATACTCTGAAGGAATTCCAGTCTATTATGAAGATTAAGGTTTTCTCAGATATACACTGTGACCTCCTGGTCAAAGCTGAACAATCTATGGGAAGGTATCAGCACTTCCCAATTAAAAGAAGAAGTAGAGATACTTCCTGATGCTAAATTCGTTTTGATTCATGCTCATGGTAATTTCACAACCAACCTATCCCTGGAAGACTTTTTTAAGGAAGATGTTTTATTTGCCACACATCACAACGGTAAAAGATT
>MVQZ01000025.1 GCA_002067565.1 Methanobacterium sp. PtaU1.Bin242
TCATAAGCCAGTGCTGCTCCTGCTTCAAATGCCGAGAGATTTATATCCTCTGTTCCAGGAGGTACACTTTCGGCCACTGCTTTTCTTGCTGCTTCCTCTGATACAACCTTAGTTATCCTAGTTATGGCCCCAATCATTACAATATTGGCCACTATCCTCATTCCAATCTTCTCATCAGCAGTCCTGGTGACAGGAGCCTTATAAAATTTTATACTGTGTTCCTTAAGGAAAGGAAGTATCTCCTCTTCATTTATCATATCCGGATCAACTATCAAAGTACCACCATCTTTCAGACCATCCAGATAAGCAATTAAAGCTTCCTGTGACATGGCCACGAAGATGTCTGGTTTTAATACTTTGGGATAATCTATTTCCTCATCACTGATAACTACTTCTGTCTTGGAAGCTCCTCCCCTGGCTTCAGGACCATATGACTGGGTTTGAACGGCGAACAGATCATCGTGGAGTGATGCTGCCTTTCCAATAACTATACCGGCCATGATGATTCCCTGACCACCGAATCCGGCTATTCTTATATCTTTACGCAATTCTTAATCCCCCTGATAGGCTGATCTAACCGCTGCCGGTTTACCGGTGACGCACTGCTCTTCCAGTAGCTTACATAATTTATCTGTAAATTCTAATTCCTCTTTCTTCTGGAACTCACCCACAATAATTTTTCCCTCAAGCTCGCTTTCTTCCATCTTATCAGCCTTCCTTTTTAGTATGCTGGATTCCTTCATCCATTTTAGCATCTCTATTGGAGATTTCATCCTGTTTTTACGTCCGTAATAGGTGGGACATTGGGATATAACCTCTATAAAGGAAAATCCCTTATTTAGGAACCCCTTTTTTATGGCGTTAGAAAGTTGCAGGGGGTGTGCCGTAGTCCAACGTGCAACATAGGTCCCTCCTGCCGCAGTTACCAGATCAGAAAGACTGAAAGGTCTCTCTAATGCACCGTAAGGTGCTGTGGTTCCGTAGCTCCCCCTGGGTGAGGTGGGGCTGATCTGGCCGCCGGTCATACCATAGATGCTGTTATTGATACAGATCACTGTTATATTTATGTTTCTCCGGGCGGCGTGTATTAGGTGGTTGCCCCCTATGGCTGCTGCGTCACCATCTCCGCTAAACACTGCCACATCATGCTGGGGGTTGGCCAGTTTAATTCCAGTGGCAAAGCTGATGGGTCTGCCGTGGGTGGTATGTAATGAATCACATTCAACATATCCCGGTATTCTGCTGGAGCATCCTATACCTGAGACCAGTATCAGATTTTCAAAATCAATTTCCGCCATTTCCATGCCTTTAAAGAAGGTGTTCATAGCTATTCCATTTCCACATCCTGCACAGAAGATGGTGGGAAGTCTATCTTTCCTTAAATATTTCATAAAAGGACTTTCCCCTGCTTTATCCATTTTTTGAGTCTCCTTTTAGAATTTCTCCTTTTAATCTAAATATTTCCATTAGAACTGATTTAAATATAAATTTTGATTTCCAATTGACCTATAAATTAAATTGAGTTTTAATTGCTTAAATGCTAAAATTTATTAAAATTATTTGGTAGATGTCACTGATTCCATTATTTTATCCAGTATTTCCTGGGGGCGGTGAATTTCCCCACCTATTTTAGGTAGAAGTTCCACCTGCTTATCAGGAAGAACTCTTTCCACCTCGTAGAACATCTGTCCCAGGTTCATCTCCACTACAATGACTTTTCCAGCATTTAGAGCTGCTGATCTGATTATGTTTTCTGGGAAGGGCCATACCGTCTCAAGTTTTATAAACCCTACTTTTATACCCTGATTTCTTGCTTTTTTAACTGCTGTAATGGCTGATCTTGCCGGAGCGCCGTAGGATAAAACGATTACTTCCGCATCTTCCGTGAGCTCCTTTTTTATCCGGGCAATTTCATCTGTATGTTCACGTATTTTATTACAAAGCCGTTTTACCAGTTTAGAATGGGTTTGTGGGTTTGATGCATCAGGATATCCTCTTTCATCATGTGTAAGTCCGGTGATATGCATTTTATATCCGTCTCCAAATGCAGGCATGGGTGAGGTTCCATCTGGAGGGGCCTGGTAAGGTAGGAAGGTTTCAGGATCTTCTTCCGGCATCTTTCGAGCGGTTATTTCCACCTTTTCGGGGATGGTTATCTTCTCTCGCATATGCCCCACAATTTCATCACTCATAACCATCACCGGCACCCTATATTTTTCCGCCAGATTAAAGGCTTCCACAGTGAAATCAAAACATTCCTGAACCGATGATGGCGATAAAGCTATTATTTCATAGTCTCCATGAGAACCCCATCGGGCCTGCATCATGTCACTTTGAGAGGCCATGGTAGGCTGTCCTGTGGAGGGTGAGCCTCTTTGCATGTTCACGATGACCAGGGGTGTCTCAGTCATGGCCGCATATCCAATGTGCTCCTGCATCAACGAAAATCCCGGCCCAGAAGTGGCAGTCATAGCTTTAAGACCACACCACACTGCGCCAATTACTGCACCCAGTGCTGAAATCTCATCTTCCATCTGTATGAAAGATCCTCCCTTTTTAGGGAGTAAAAGAGCCATATCTTCTGCTATTTCTGTTGAGGGGGTTATGGGATACCCTGCGAAAAATCGGCACCCGGCTTCGATTGCTCCCCGGGCACAGGCCTCATTACCCTGTATAAAAAATTTTTCACTCTTCATCCTTCTCATCCACTTTTATTGCTTGATCTGGACACATTAAAGCACATAACCCGCATTTTTTGCATTTTTCCTCGTTTACTGGAACCGGTACATGAACTCCTTTTTTGTTCAATTTATCTGTTTGTTCGTATACCTGGCGGGGACAGAATTCTGTGCACAGGTTGCACCCTTTACACAAATTTTCGTTAACGGTTATCATGTTTGTGACCTGTTTAAATGTTAATTGAGATTCATATTACAGATCTCAATAGATTCAATTTATAGATCTCTATTATCATAGATTCTATCATATTTGATCTACTATCGAATTTTTGATCTGCATTATTGATTTATAACTGATAATATAAAAAAGGATATTGCCTTTCTCTTCATAAACACTAACAGTAAATAATATGAGATGGTTAAATGGATTTTGATGAAGAAAATGAAGATATAAATGTAGATGAAATACTTGAGAAGATTGATGGCTATTTTGGTTTTGTCCCTAAGATTTTCCAGGTGCTGGCAGAAAATCCTGTAGCATTGAAGGCCTATTTTAAGAAATCAGAA
>MVQZ01000026.1 GCA_002067565.1 Methanobacterium sp. PtaU1.Bin242
GAAGATCTGATTGAAGATGGTAAAATAAGGGGCGCCATGGACGCATGTATAGGGGCTATGGGAATTATACACGGTCCCCTGGATCTGGAGATGATTCGGGATATAGATGATGGGCTTAAAACAGCCAATCAATGTTTCTCCCATGCTGGGGCCGTTAAGATTGCTGATGTACATGAAAAAGTTTCCAGATCTAAAGATGAAATAATAAAACGATTTTTAGAGGGTGATAGCAAGGCCAAATTAGCATTTGACACTATGATCATGACCATAGTTATGGAAATTTATGGACTTTCAGGAATTGCTAAAAATGTTGATGGTATAGTCTTAACTGGTTCTGTAGGTGCCATGAAGGAACCAATTGATGTATTTAGCGCGATTAATAAAGAAATTGAAGAACTAGGTGAAGTTGTTAGAATCGGGAAAACCTCAGGATCTCTGGGTAGCGCTCAGATTGCAGAGGCTGTTTTTGATGGTGAGAAGGAGATTTTAGGTATTCCTGTTAAAAAATAGTTTAAATTAACCCTCTAACTCTCTTTTTAGTTAACCTCCTCCAACTCCCGGTCCATCAGTCTGGCTGGATATTTCATAATTTTTATAATTTGTTTTTTTTTATAATTTGTTTTTTTAAGTTTTTGAACTATCTTTTCTTTTTGAGACTTTTTAATGGTTCTTATCTTCTTTTTCTCGGGTTTTATAACCATTAAGTAATCCAAACGATAGTACAAACCTGTGGTGTCTAACCTTATCCATGTATTATTTTCTTTAATGCATATTTTATCTGCTTTACCCTTAGTTCTGGTACCCAGATATCTTAAAGTGGTTCCTTTCCTTATTTTTTTGCCTCTGTAATCCTCCACGTCCATAGAATCCCTTTTTACGGTTATTTATTGAATTTAAATTTTATTACTTCAATTTTTTTTCATCTTTTTTTATCCTAGTATATAATTGATCCGTTCAATTCTTCTACTGTAGAAAAATTGATTGCTATTGAATCTAATAATACCACTTTTTATACCCAGAGAAATTTGAAAATAAAAAAAATGTTATAGACATAGCCAATAGACAGAATTATATTTTCTACAGTAGAATTATTTGATTTAAATAAACTATTTAATAACTTTAAAATGAATCTTATTCTAATATGGGACGTTTTAACAATTTTAATTTTAATAATGAATTCACTCAAAGACTATTTGTTCAACACCAAACCAAAGTTACTTTTCTACAGTAGTAAACATTTGGATGATCTGAACTTCAAAATATAAAAAAAGATAATTTAAGATGTTAAAAATTAACTTTAGCAAATACCCTTAATCACAAATTAAGTTAAAGACAATCAAAGTTATTATTATATTTACAAATCATCCAGCCATTGGTTCATCAGATTCAGGTTTGAAGTTGAATTTAAAGATATGGGAGTTAATGTTGCACAATTTTCCTCACGCAGTACATGTACATCTGTTCCCGGATCATCATTTTCCACGGGATCTCCATCGATCCAGTAATAGGGCCTGCCCCGTGGATCTAATCTTTTCTTTATATGCACCTGGTACATCCGTCTTCCCAATCGGGTTAATTTTACGTCATCATTATCCGGTGCAGAAGGTATGTTTAGATTTATAAAATCCACACCCTCCGGGAGGCCATTTCTGATGACCATTTGGGACACCTTTCTGGTTATCTTCTGGGCATGGCTGAAATCCACATCTACATGGCCGTCATGGAATTTAATATCCCCCCGGGTAACCTGTAAAGATACTGAAAGCGCAGGAACACCATGAACAGCAGCCTCCATAGCTGCTCCGATGGTACCGGAAGTTGTGAGTTCGGACATCCCTAGATTTTCCCCAATATTAATCCCGGATATAACCAGGTCGGGTTTTTCACTGGTGATTTCGAAAATTCCGATAATCACCGCGTCTGTAGGTGTCCCAGACACAGAATATGCCTCAGTTCCATCTAATAAATTGGTCGAGGTAACCCTTATCGGTTCAAAGAGGGTTAAAGCATGCCCAATACCACTTTGCTGAGTGGCTGGAGCTACAACATCAATTAATCCCAAATTTTCCACTGCTTTTTTAGCAGCTATTATTCCTGATGAGTTAACACCATCGTCATTAGTGATGAGAATTCTCATAAAACCTTGTTTATATTTAACCCCTCAAAAGGTTTACGTAGATATGAAATAGGAACAGTTTTAAGTATAAAGAACAATTAAACAAATAATAATACATAATAGTGTCCATAAATGATATTAGATTATGATCATCATTCACCTGTACTTACCAAGGTGACCAAATGGAGAAAAGCAGATTAGTGAATTTTGTAGCCAAAGTTATGGAAGAATCAGGGTTCAAAGTATATAAGAACTTCCAAACCTCCCGACATATAATAGATATCTACGGAGTTTTACCCTCAATCTTAGGTGATATAGGCATTGTAGTGGCGGTTAAAAACTACGATGAACGATGGGAAGTAGGATTAGACGTTCTAAAGGAAATGGAAATGGTGGCTAAAACCCTGAAAGCATCCAAGATAGTAGTGGTCAGCAGTTCCTATTTCACAGACAATGCAGTAAACTACGCTGGCAGAAGAAATATAAAGCTAATAGATAAGGATGGGCTGATGAGTTTAGCCAAAAAATTCTCAACCCAGAGCTTTGAAGCGGAAGAACCAGGAAATGAATATGAAACAGAGGAATATGGGGAGGATGAAGAAGAGGATGTTTTTGTGGCTCCTCAACGGTCCTCTGCACGATCATTTTTCAGCGGCCCTAAAAAGAGTTTGAGTAAAAGTGGGAAGGACAAACCCATGAACCGCTCCCTAGGACCTACACTGAGAGCAATATTAAGCAATACCATCGCCCTTATTATAATCGTTTTATTAATATCAACCCTGATAACCTATATCATCGGTTTGAATGATAAAAATACCGCTCTAATTGGAATAGCCAAAATTCTATCCTCTGCCATACTATCCTATGGTCTGGTTTTACTATTTGAAAGGGATTTTATGGTAATGCTGGTGAAAGGAACCACCGTGTTCTTCGTATCCCTCATTATTTACGTGATACTAATTTTGATTCTATAAAATTAACATTAATAATTTTTTTTAAAAATCAAAATTTTGTTTTTAATATTTTTTGATAATTATGGGCCGGAGGAGATTCGAACTCCTGATCACCTCGGTGTGAGCGAGGTATCATACCCCTAGACCACCGGCCCTCTTTTTAGGCGATGCAATATTTTTCAACTCTATTCATTAAATTGTACTAAAAAATAATAATA
>MVQZ01000027.1 GCA_002067565.1 Methanobacterium sp. PtaU1.Bin242
CATAGGAGGCGGACCACTCCCCTTGACCCTGATCCTCTTCAACAAACTATATGGATCGCATTGTGTAAGTGTGGAGATCCAGCCAGAAGTGGCAGAACTATCCCGCCAGGTGCTCGAGAAATTAGGACTGGAATCTGAAATTGAAGTAGTGGAGGGAGATGAAACCAGTATAAAGGGTATAGATTATACAGTGGTGATGGTAGCCGCCCTGGCCGAGCCCAAGGAGCGAGTATTCACCAATCTCTGGGAAACAGTTGATACAATTACACCAATCATCTACCGAACCTACACCGGTATGAGGGCTATTTTATATTCCCCAGTCACTGAAAAGGCTACCCGTGGTTTCCACAAAGAAGTTATGATACTACCTACCGGTAAGGTTAACAATACCTCGGTTTTGATCAGGAAGATTGTTTAATTAAAGTTTCAAACATCAAATAGTAATATTAAATTAAAGGGTTAAAAAAACTGTTAATTAATGAATTTTTTAATTTTTTTTTGTTAATTCTAATTTTACTGTTTATCACTACTGATTTTATTATTGATCATGGTTCTAATTTAATATCAAAAATACCATATATCAAAATTGCACGGTTCGAAACCGAAATATTTATATGTTTATTAATAATATTAATGACTGGGATATGAATTTGAAAAATCATGCCCCATTCAAAGAAAAAACTGGAGGTTATGAAAATATGAAACTGATTATATGTGGAAAAGGAGGAAGTGGTAAAAGCACAATTACAGCACTCCTTGCAAGAGCTTCTGTTAAAACAGGAAATTCTGTACTGGTAGTTGATACAGATGAATCCAACTTTGGCCTGCACAGGCAGCTGGGAGTGAAACTACCTCAAGATTTTTTAAATTATTTAGGTGGTAAAGATGTTGCCCTGGGAAAAATCATGGCCGCAGCACCAGACTACGAGTCAGTATCATTTTTCGATGAAGAGTGGCAGATTGCAGACATCCCCCCAGAATATTACTCAAAAAAAAATGGAATCAAACTCATCGCCATTGGAAAAATTCATGATGTAGGCGAAGGATGCGCCTGCACCATGAGTATGGTAGCCAAGGAATTCATCGATAAGTTGATCTTAAACTCCAATGAAGTAGTTCTGGTTGATACTGAAGCTGGTATCGAACACTTTGGAAGAGCTGTAGAAAAAAGTGCGGATGCTATCCTCATGGTGATAGATCCCTCCTATGAATCCATGAAACTCAGTGAAAAAGTATTAAAATTAAGCAAAAACATAGAAAAACCCGTGTTTTATATCTTAAATAAAGTTGATGAGACTAATGAAAAATTTATGAGGGATTCCATCAGTAATCATGATATGATCATCACAACTATCCCTAACAGTTCATCACTCTCTGTGGCTGGACTTAAAGGGGATGAAATAACAGTGAATAGTCCTGAAATAGAAGAAATGAACAATTTACTAATGGAAAATTTCAGAGAATAATTAGCTTCCATAAAAAAATTCATTTTATAAAATTAGAGGTATGGGACATTTAAATGCCACGAAATAAGAGGTGAATTATGAGTGAAAGAGACCGATTATATAGAAATGAATTTCCCCTGTCCGGTAAGAAACATCCGGGGCCCAGCAGTTTCTGGATGCATGACCCAGAACTGGTTTTTGGTAAGCTAGAACTTAAAGAAGGGGATCATTTTCTGGACATGGGCTGCGGTACCGGGGATTACTCTCAGTATGCTGCTAAAATCATTGGAAATTCAGGACAGGTGTATGCCCTTGATATACAGGATGAACTAATCACTAATTTAAAAGAAAAAGCCCACCAGAAAGGATTAAAAAATATCAAAGCCTTTATCTCCGACATTGCCTTGCCTTTGCCAGTTGAAGATAAAAGTGTTGATGTCTGTTTTATATCCACAGTGCTCCATTCAGTTGATCTTTCAAAACATGGAACACTGTTATTTAATGAAATCAGGCGTGTTTTAAAACCAGAAGGGCGGTTGGTGATTATCGAGTGCAAAACGGAAGATCTCTCCAGAGGCCCGCCACCAGATATGCGCATATCACCAGAAGAACTTGAAAATTCTGTAGAAAAACACGGTTTTTTGAAGATAAATCAAGTGGATCTAGGATTTAATTATATGATCCAGTTTGGTGTTGAAAAATAGTGAAGAAACTTAAATCTATCTTCGTATCAATATTTCGTAAAGAGTAAGTTAGGAAGAGGAAGGTGCTGATATGGGGGATTTTCAGAAGCTCAGTAAAAGTTTGGAGGATTATCTTGAAGTCATGTACCATCTTGAGATGGATAAAAGAGTTATTAAGGTAACTGACATCGCTGAAGAACTTGATGTTAAACCACCCAGTGTTGTTGAGGCTGTAAACAAGATTTCAGCTATGAATCTGGCTTCTTATGAAAAGTATGGGAAAATAAAGCTGACTCGAAAGGGAATAGAAATTGCAGAGGAGATAAATCATAAGCATATTACTTTAAAAAACTTTTTAAACATCTTAGATATTGATGATGAGATTGCTGAGAAGGAAGCATGTGCAATGGAACATATTTTAAGTAATTCTACAGTAGATAAGTTTGAAAAGTTCACCAAGTTCGTTGGAATGCATAGGGATGAAGGTCATTTTACAAAGTCCTTCAATTATTATAGGAAACATAATAAAATGCCTGATAAAATAAGATGTAAACATTCTCATTAAACTGAATATGTTCAAATTATAATATTGGTTTAGGTAAATCCGGAGTTAATGATACGGGGGGCCTGACAGTTTAAACATCACATAGTATATCATGAGTAATTTATATAAACTATAATATGACGGGATTATGGAAATTTACATCAATTGAGGGAAAGGAGGTACGTTTATTAACCCTGTTTGTTCTCCACTCCCTGAATGAAAATCCCAGATCTGGTTATGATCTGTTAAAATTAATATCTGAAAGAACTGGTGGTGGCTGGACTCCCAGTAAAGGAACTTTATATCCTCTTTTGAAGCAGTTAGATGAAGAAGGGTTAATAGAGGTCTCATCCATTGGGAAACGTTCCAAAATCATTTATGATATCACACCTAATGGTAAAAAGTTGCTGTTTACCCTCAGAAAGGTGAATAAAGAATCTGAAGAGAAATTTTCCAAATTCAGAGAACTGTTTCTGGAGATGTTTGGTGAAGAGAAAACAGTGCTTAAGGATCTGACTTTCAAGATACAGGAAACAGTGGAAAAAATTCCTCCAGAAAAAGAGGAAGAAACTGTCAGGATTTTAGAAAAATGCATTTCAAGCTTAAAGACTCTTTAATGATCTCCTTTTCATAGTTCCA
>MVQZ01000028.1 GCA_002067565.1 Methanobacterium sp. PtaU1.Bin242
ATTTAGGATGCCCATGTTGGCCCCTCTTCTCCTACCGCCCTGCTTTATCACCTCGGTAGCCGTATCATAGATGCGCATAAAAGACACCGGTCCAGAGGCTATTCCGACGGTGGTTTGAACCAGGTCCCCTGAAGGTCTGAGTTTTGAAAATGAAAAACCAACCCCCCCTCCAGATTTATGGATAAGTGCCATGTACTTTAGGGAATTGAATATTCCTTCCACGGAGTCTTGCATCGGTAAAACAAAACATGCTGAAAGCTGATTCATGGTAGTGCCGGCGTTCATTAATGTGGGAGAATTGGGAAGAAAATCCATACCTGCCATCAACTGGTAAAACTTCCCAGTCAGACTTTTTATATCCGCATTTTCATCATACTTAAGATCTGCTCCTGCTACATTACTGGCCACTCGGCGAAACATTTCCTCAGGAGATTCAGTTACCTTTCCCTGATCATCTTTTATAAGATATCTCCTCTCCAGAACTTTTTGGGCGTTTATAGAAAGTTTCAGGTCAGATAGATTTTTTTTAATGGTTGCAACCCCCATCAGCTAAAATATCTACACCATATTCTCATATCACCTTAGAACTAAATTCTATCTTTTTATTAGATTTATATCCTATTAATTTTTTATGATTATTCTCATAATGTACAAAATAAGCCCCTATTCTTTAATGAGTGTAAAAATATCTTTTAAATAAATTTTATTCTTATAAGATCAGTTAGGAGGGGATAATAGTGTAATAAAGAAGGAATTATATTCCATTCATACCATAATATTATGGTAGGAGGTTTTATTATGGAGATTCGAAAAAATTTCGGTAAATACTGGTTGGCAGGCCTGATTTTTCTAATAATTGCCGGGGCCATACAATGGGTAACTTCTTATTGGGGTGGGTTAGTAAATTTATATTTCCAACCCGGCTGGTTATGGGGTTTAATTGTAGGTTTAGCTGGGATTTTAATGTTAATATTTATTCCATGGATTTACGGCCGTCTTATGGAATGGGTCTATTTGAATTTCATTAAAAAAGAATAATAATAATCGTTGTTTGAGTAAGATATGAATAAACCATTTTATAATATAATCACGGTTTATTAAGAGAAGAAGATCCGACGGACATGATTAGTATGGCAAACATTAAAGATGTAATGATCTTTTCATTAATTGCACTATTATTAGTATACAGCTATTTTACAATGGAAAAAAATTATACGCTGCTTTATATATTTCTTGCTGTCTTTTTGGGCTATAGTTTCATCTCAATATACATCTCCCGTAAATACGGTGCTAAAATCATTGGTTGGCCTACAATAATAAAACTTAGAGACTACACCTCCCTGGGCATAGCCCTTCCAGAGGCTGCTATACTCTTCAACACGATGTTCGTATTTTACAATGGAATTTACCATTCCATTCCAGTATTGGTAGGTTTCATGTTGATGATTGTGGGTATGTGGTTTAACCTTCTGGTTAGAAAAGATCTGGGTAAGAATTGGGTTCCTCTCTCTAAGACAACAGAGGATCAGGAGCTTATAACTAAAGGAATTTACTCCAGAATCCGCCATCCCTTCTATTTATCAATTTTAATCTTATTTGGAGGAGTGGCAGTTATGGTGTGGAATCTATATGGGCTGTTATTTTATGTTTTATTTTTAATTGCATTGTTAATTCGGATAAAAAAAGAAGAAAACGGGTTGATTGCTAAATTTGGTGGTAAATATGAAAAGTACAAAGAAGAAACAGCTATGTTGATCCCTAAATATAAAATAAAGTAATTTAATCATATTGGATATTATCATCTTAGGGGGAGCACAACTTTCCTTTAACCATTATCTGCACGATCAACCCTATCATTTAGATTACCAGATTCCTGGTAATATCCGGTATCTGGTTTTCTCAGTGTAGGACTTATATCCTTCCAGTTCACTTTTAAGAGTCTCATCCTCCAGATAAGTACGGATAATGAGGATTATAATTATTAGAATGGAGTAAATAAGGGCCAAACCAGATCCCAGTATCATGGGTAAAGCCATGTGCCATAAAATTCCCGAAAGATAGCCGGGATGCCTTACCAGCCGGTATGGTCCTGAGTCAATCACTCGTTGTCCCCGTTCTTTCTGTATTCTTACTGAAGCTTCGAAGTAGGGGTTTTGGATTAAGGACCATACCACCAGAACTACTGAAATAAGGTATAAAACCATTCCAAGTCCCAGATACTCCATACCAAGAGGCAGGAAATTGATGTGGCCTAAATCCCATCCTGCAACGAAAAATTGTCCATAAACACCCAGGAAAGTGTAGGATAATAGTATGTATTTATCCCAATTTTTAGTACCTTCTGCGAAGGCAGAACCACCCCTCTGGTAGATGACCTCCGGATTCAACCGGTAAATAATGATAAAACTAGAAATATAATAAACAAAGGTTATTATTAAGAATAACCAAGCGCGAGGAATATTAATTTCCCCGGCAGTTGCAAATAAGATTATGGTTTGGGCTAAAAGGCTTAAAAATAGTCTAACATTATAACGGATTAGATTTATTTTTACCATTTTTTGACCTAGATAACTATGAAATATTATTAGGAACTATACATTTTCAAAGGCATTTTAAGTAGGTTAGATCTATTAATATAAACTTAAACGGTTTGTTAAGCTCATGTTGAGGTTAAGTTTAGTTTAGTTATCAATCTTTTCTGTTTATAATCCTAAGAATTCCCAGTATAAAATTAGTACGGGGCACTTCCTTCATATATTCATTATATTCATTACCAAATTTCTCCAACTCATACTCATCAGCCCACATAATATCAATATACAAGAGCGGAATCACGACCAGTCCTATGATGATAATTAGCCAGTTTTGTGAGATTAGAATCAGTGACAGGCTGAGTAATATCCCTGCGGTGTATTGGGGGTGGCGGACGATGGAGTAAATGTTGGATGTGACCAGTTTTTGGGTGTGAACAAAGCTTTTTCCCTTTTCCACACCCCCCATTTTTTTAAGCACTATAATGGGCAAAAAACCGAAAATAACTGAAACTGCCCAGATCAGCCATCCTAAATATAATAAAATGCTCAGACCAGCTTCATTGCACAATCCAAATAAAAATACCAGTATGAATTGGATTACTAGCAAGGGGCTCCATATACAGCACAGAATATAGGTCTTATAATTATCCATAACTTATCTTCCTACAATGACAAATAATTATGTGATATATTTTATAATCAAGTCAATGAAAACCAGGAAAAAACAAAATACAGGATGGATATGGATGTAATTTATTCTCTCTGATGATATTCCATGTCTTTGAAGATTCTATCCACATGTTTTTTACCAGTTTCAGTTAAATAATAT
>MVQZ01000029.1 GCA_002067565.1 Methanobacterium sp. PtaU1.Bin242
TATTACTGAACTTGCAGAATCCCTGGATTTCCATTGTTCTGCTGCTAACTGGTTTAAGGGCTTCAATCTCCTCATCACTAAATTGCAGGCATTCTCCGGCGATAATATATGCTTTGGTGATTTCATCAGGTGAGAGCTCTTTACCATCCTTTTCACAGACCTTTTTGTAGCGAACTCGGCCACAGTCAGATTTATGCACCTGGTGAAAATGTACGTGCAGATCTCCGCTGGCTGCGTATAGTCTAACTGGGATAAAAATGGTGCCAAATGCTATATGACCAGACCATATGGATCTCATAATAACTACCTCCCTTCAATTTATGGTTAAATACATTAGTCTAGTGCTTTTCTTCCTTCGATTCACTCTTAAATTTCTGTAATTCTTTCCTATACCTCTGTAATTCCTCTTTACACTTGTTAATCTCTCTTTTAAGCAGGACATATTTTAACCATAAATAAATAGAAAGAGCAATTAACAGAATTACTAGCACTGATAAAAATATGGTGATGATGGTGGCTGCCATGGCCTGCCACATGAAAGCGAAACCATATACCAGAAACAGGACAGCTCCTATTAGGCCAATTACTAAAGCCAGTATCACAATTATTTTTAAATTTTTAAGTAATCCATCTCTTTGCATATAAATCTTCCAGATAGTTTTTACAATTTGATCTGAGTCTGAATTAGTAATATTAGTATAATGATATCTGTTATAGATTATAGACGGACATATTATTATAATTGACTTAGAACCATCATCATTCATTTAAAGAGAATAGTTTAAACTCAATGGTGGGGAATTAAATTTTCAGATAGCGGACATTTAAAGTGTTCATAATCATTTTTTAGGTATAAATATTAAGTCATTATAGTATTCGCTATCAAATTTGGTATTTTAGCTTTTTTAAATCCGTTATTTTTTATTAGGATTAATGGTAATTTATTAAAATAAGAATTAATTATTATAACAATTTAATTTTGATTTTGGTATATTAAAAATTTGATTTTGGTAAAAATTGGGAAAGAATTTGGGTATGATTTGGGAAAAATTATATTATATTAGTAAAATGATTTAATATTAACTCGAAAGAGTTTCCCAGGGAACCCCCCCATATGATTAGATTTCCACGTCTAACCACCTCATTTTCCTAAATCCCTGGGATACACCCCCCCATCACAGTTTTTTCTATTAAAAGATAATTGTTTTTTTATAAATTAAGATTTCCCCAGTAATAATGGATATTCTTTTTATAATAATAGATATTTCTTTAGGAAAATCCTAAAAAGAATTTGAGATCGATCATCCCCATTATTATCATATGATTTTTTAATAAAAAAAGTCTTTTATAAATGGATGTTTATTTTAGGCTCTTAATTTGGGTATGAATTGGTGTAATTCTGGAAAATAGATTTTAATAAAAATGATCCTATTTTATTCTATGGAAACAGCTATTTACTTGAGTGAGATGTTGTAATGGTATTACGCCGTAAAAAATTAAGTGGAAAAAAAGCTAAAGGAGATTGGATTTTAAACAACAAACTAAAAATATTATTACCGCTGGTGGTTATGCTCATCATCTTCAACCTAGCACTAGGACAGGAAAAATCAGATACAAGTAGTAAAGATGTTAAAGCAGTTAAAGTATTGATCTATAACGGATCAGACACCAGTTCTAACTGTGTTTTAATGATAGAAAGTTGTATGGAGAAATCCAATAATCATAACATCACTCCATATGTTAAATTTGTTTATAACACCTCAGAAGTGATCAACAATAAAACACTTTCTGGTTATGATGTTTTAATTTTACCTGGAACCAGTGAAAAATACGACTATATGAACAGCCAGAATATTGATGTTAATTCAGTTAAAAGCTTCGTGGCCAGTGGAAAAGGGTTCATTGGGATATGTGCTGGTGCATATTCTGGAGCTGAATACACAGAAGGTTGGTATAAAGGATGGGGTTTAGCACCCAACGTGGTTAATGAACATGCACTTGATACCGGAAATCTCACCGTTGAGATCACCTCAGAAGGGGATGATCTTTTCGGGTATGGGGGTACCAAAGTCATGTCTCATGTTAATGGACCAGCCATGTACTCCGCTGATGATAAAGTGGTTACCTTCGCCACCTATGCTGATAACAACACAGATTATCAGGGTTATGCGGCTATAGTAGGTGATTATTATGGTGAGGGAAGGACTGTTTTAAGTGGAGTACATCCTGAATTAGAGCCACAACACCCGGAAATACTTGCTTATCTGGTTTTATGGGCCTATAATGGCACAGATAATATCACGTCCATCATGGGGGGATGATACATAGCCCCAGCACATCCTGATACTTTTATCTTTTTATAATTTATTCCATTATTTAATGTTTGTTTATTAAAATAAAAATTTAAATAATATTAACCCCTAATTTAACAATATGAAGCTTAGATTTGAAATTATCTTACCAGTGCTGGCATTTATTTTAATCCTAATCCCTCTAAGCATTTATTCCACGGTTATGGACACGGGTAACATTACCCAGAATAACACCACCCTGTTGAATGTTCCTGACGTCAGACAACCCTCAAATTATACCAGCGGACCTGCTGCACTGCAGGCCGTGTTAGCATATTACGGTACAGATGTGGCGGTGGATGAACTCATTAACCAGACCAACACCACAGAAAATGGAACATTACCAGATAATCTAGCCCAAACAGCACGACAAAAGGGTTTTAATGCAGAAATAAAGGAAAACATGACCTTACAGGATTTACAGCAAAATATCAACCAGGGAAAACCGGTTATAATAGACATTCAGGCCTGGAGGAATAGCAACACCACAGGAAACTGGACAGATGACCAATCAGACGGCCATTATATGGTGGTGATAGGAATAGATAATCAAAATGTTTACCTTGAGGATCCTGCCATTCTGGGAAGTAGAGGATATATACCCCTGCAGGAATTCCTGGAAAGATGGCATAACACCTTTATTAATAATAAAACAGGAAACAACACCACCAACAATCATCAGGGTATAATAATCACTGGAATGGAACCTTCAACCCCATCACTATATATAAAAATAAATTAAGATATAATACAGACAGAATAAGGATAATATAAGTTAAGATAGGGGGATAATGTTAAAGACAGAAAATATGATAAAAACAATAATTCTAATGAATAAAGATTTATTCAAAATCTTTTAATATTTCATTCATTTCATAAGATTTCTTACTGATCCTCCTTAAACGACCTTTCATGCTTTGATTATCCTTTTTTAAGGATTTGTTTTCCTTTTCCAGTTTTTCTATTTCCAGTTGGTGTTTGATCTTAATCTCATCCAGGGTTTCCTTGTTTGATTCTTCAGCACTTTC
>MVQZ01000030.1 GCA_002067565.1 Methanobacterium sp. PtaU1.Bin242
AAAGCGCCCGTAACAACCACATTAATGGGTAAAGGATCCTTTCCAGAAGATAATCCCCTTTCTCTGGGTATGCTGGGTATGCACGGCAGGAAAGTTGCCAACATGGTGGTTGATGAATGTGATTGTTTAATTGTTATAGGATGCCGTTTTTCAGACAGAACCACAGGGAATGTGGAAAAATTTGCCCCTAATGCAAGAATAATCCAGATAGATGTTGATCCTGCGGAAATAGGGAAAAATGTGGATGTGGATGTGCCTATTGTAGGTGATGCTAAGATCACCATGTCCAGTCTGATAAAAACCATTAACAATCTTAAAAATAAGACAGAAATGAACGATTCAACAAAAAAATGGACAGAATACATATCAGATTTTAAAATTAATTGTACACCACGCCTTTCATTTGATGATATTCCTTTAAAACCCCAGCAGGTTATAAAAGAGATAAGAAACTCTATTGATTATGATACAGTAGTCACCACAGATGTGGGTCAAAACCAGATGTGGATGGCCCATTACTTCACCTCAAAGATACCTCGAACATTTTTATCCTCTGGTGGACTGGGAACTATGGGTTTTGGATTCCCAGCAGCCATGGGAGCTAAAGTAGCTAAACCTGAAAGCGATGTGGTGGCTGTTTGTGGTGACGGAGGCTTCCTGATGGTCTCCCAGGATCTGGCCACCATAAAAGAATATGATATACCGGTTGTAATCTGTGTTTTAGACAATCGCTATCTGGGAATGGTGGCTCAATGGCAGAAACTCTTTTATGATGAGCGAATGTCCCACACCCATCTGGGAGAAGTTCCAGACTTTGTGAAACTGGCAGAAGCCTTCGGAGTACAGGGTGAACGGGTAGAAAAGCCTGGAGAAATGGAAGAAGCCCTTAAAAATGCTTTAAAATCGGGTGAACCTACCCTGATAGATGTTATAATTGATCCCCATGAAATTCTGCCTATGGTACCTCCCGGCTGTGGAATAACCGAAATAATAGGTGAATACAAAGTGGAAAGAGAAGTTCCAGGAGAAATACCCTATCGGGCCCCTGCCCAGGAAAAGAGTGGTGATTAAATGGATGAACAACGCACCCACATCATAAGCGCATTAGTACTGCATAAACCCGGTGTTTTACAACGAGTAGCCGGGTTATTCACCAGAAGAGGTTTCAACATAGAGAACATCACCGTCGGAACATCAGAAAATGAAGACATGGCAAGAATGACCATTATTGCCCAGGGAGATGAAAAGGTCCTGGAGCAGATAACCAAACAGCTTAATAAGCTGATAGATGTGATTAAGGTTCGAGATCTGGAGCCTGATAGCACCGTGAAAAGGGAATTATGTCTTATCAAGATCCATGCCCCTGCAGAACGGATCAGATCCGAAGTAATTCAATACGCCAATATTTTCCGGGGTAGAATAATTGATGTCAGTCCCGAAACCCTCACCGTAGAGATAACCGGATCTCCAGACAAAATAGAAGCCCTTATAGAACTTCTCAGAGGATTCGGAATCAAAGAAATAGCAAGAACAGGGCCCACTGCAATTTCCCGGGGCATGCAAGATTAAATAGTGTATTAATTTTTTGTATTAATATAATTAGTAGATAGCTAATAATCACCTGAAAATCAAACATACCATTAAAAGAAGTTAAAATCAGTGAATAAGATTAAATAATTATTTAAAACGTTTAGGAGGCCTATAAAGATGTATTATGAGAAAGATGTGGATTTAGATGTTTTAAAAGATAAAAAAATTGCAGTTATTGGATACGGAAGCCAGGGAATGGCCCAATCAAGGAATATGGCAGACAGTGGATTGAATGTTATAGTTGGTCTTAGAAAAGGCGGTAAATCGTGGGATATGGCTAAAAAAGATGGTATGAATGTTTTATCTGTTGAAGAAGCTGTTAAGGAAGCAGATATAATACACGTGCTTATTCCCGACGAAATCCAAGCTAAAGTCTACCAGGAGTCAATTAAAGACGGTCTGGAGGAAGGTAACACCATCTCCTTCTCACATGGATATAACATTCACTTTGCCTACATTAAACCACCGGAAAATGTAAACATTACCATGATCGCCCCCAAAGGTCCGGGAGCAATGGTAAGGCAAACCTATACAGAAGGCTTCGGCATCCCTGGTTTAGTAGCTGTAGAACAGGACTACACTGGAAATGCCCTGGAGATTGCTCTGGCCATTGGTAAAGGATGCGGACTCACCCGAGCAGGAGTTCTTGAAACCACCTTCAAAGAGGAGACAGAAACCGATTTGTTTGGAGAACAGGCAGTGTTATGTGGAGGAGTAACCGAACTTATAAAAGCAGGTTTTGAAACCCTGGTAGAAGCAGGATACCAACCAGAACTGGCCTATTTTGAAACCTGTCATGAATTAAAACTCATTGTGGATCTGATATACAATAACGGGTTTGCTGGTATGTGGGATAACGTCAGTAACACCGCAGAATTTGGTGGATTAGTCAGAAGGGAACGAGTAGTGACACCAGAGGCCAAAGAAGAAATGAAAAAGATCCTGGAAGAAATTCAGAAAGGAGAATTCGCTAAAGAATGGGCACTGGAAAACCAGGCCGGCAGACCTATGCTTAACCGTTTAAGGGATATTGAAGGAGATCTTCTTATAGAAAAGGTCGGTGCTAAGTTAAGAAGATTATGTGGACTTCAACAATAAATTTTTTAATTTTTCCATTCTTTTTTCTATTTAACAAATATTCATTTAAATTATATTAGAAATTTAGTAACTAGGTAAAATAAGAGAATTTAAGAGGATATTATTTATGGTCTTTGTAGGTATGGATCATGGCACTACAGGAGTTTCATTCACCATATTAAATGATAAACCTGTTAATTTTAAAATAGGAAGAGAAGAACTTTCTGCAGGAAAGATATCTGCAATGGAGGAGCTTTCAAAAAGAGTTGATCCTGAATCGATAAAGCTTATGGCCATAACTTATGCCATGGGTGATGGAATCACATCCATAACTCCCCTGGAGAATGTTCAGGATAGGGGTATTCTATCCATTAATGGTGCGGGTAAGGTTACTGGTGGCGGCACCGCCGTGTACAGTGAAATCGAAAATTCATGCATTCCTACCGTTCTAATTCCAGGTATTCATAGAAAAACCCCCTCCCTTTATCCCTGGTTTCAAGCGGCCTACTCCCATCATGCCAGTGCAGAGAAGGTCAGCATATCCTATAATGCCTATCTAAAAACCGGCTTTAAAAACATGATAGTCTCTGATATTAGCTCCAATACCGTTAGCATCCTGATTGAAGATGGTAAAATAAAAGGTGCTATGGACGCCTGTATTGGAGCTATGGGCATTATACACGGCCCCCTAGATCTGGAGATGATCCGGGATATAGATGATGGACTTAAAACTGCCAACCAATGTTTCTCTCATGCTGGTGCTGTTAA
>MVQZ01000031.1 GCA_002067565.1 Methanobacterium sp. PtaU1.Bin242
GTTGAAGAAATGCAGAACACCAGAATAATGGTTTTTGATAAAACAGGAACCCTTACTCTGGGAAAAATGGAAGTTACAGACATCATTCCCCTTAAAAGCCACACACCTGAAGAATTGCTGGAAATAGCAGCATCTTTAGAATCAAAATCAAAACATCCACTGGCTGAAACCGTTTTACAATATTCAGAAATAAGAAATGTTGAAATAAAGAATGTTTCTGACTTTAAATCTATCCCCGGTAAAGGATTGCAGGGAAAAATCGCTGATGAAACATTTTATATTGGAATTTCCAGTCTATTTGAAGAAAACTTCGAATATTCAGATGATACAATTAAGAAACTGGAAAATCAGGGTAAAACAGCCGTTATAATTGGTACAAAGGATTATATTATGGGATTTATTGGATTCATGGATAAGATTAAGGATCAAACTACCCATACTATTGAAGAGCTGAAAAAGAGAAAAATAGAAACTATGATGCTGACTGGAGACAATGAGGGCACCGCCAGATCAGTGGCATCTGCAATAGGTATGGATGATTATTATGCCAACCTATTACCGGAGGATAAGGTTAAAATCATCGATGATCTGGTGGATAAATACAAACATGTGGTGATGGTTGGTGATGGTATAAATGATGCACCGGCACTGGCCCGATCCAATGTGGGTATTGCCATGGCAGCTGCAGGCTCAGATATGGCTATTGAAAGTGCTGATGTTTCCCTGATGCAGGATGATATTTCCAAAGTAAACTACCTGGTTGATTTAAGCAAAAAAACCATGGGTGTGGTGAAACAAAACGTCACAGCATCCATAATAATTAAAGGATCCTTTGCAATACTGGCAGTATTTGGATTTATCACCCTATGGATGGGAGTTGCAATAGGAGATATGGGTCTAAGTCTGGCAGTTATACTGAACGCCCTCCGGATCGGGAAATAAAAATAAGATGCTGGTTTCCTATTAATAAAAATTTATATAATATTATTTAATATCAAAATAGTAATAATTATTAAATTAAAAAAATTAAAAACAGTTAGATTTTTAATTCTAACTGTTTATTTTTATATTGTTTCTGGTTTAACTGAAGATGGTGTTTAATGCTTTAACCACCTGAATTGCATATCCATAGAGTATTTGCTGGTAGTCATCGACATTCTGATAAACTTCATAAATAACCGCTGGAATTCCTTTGTTAGCAAGGGGTATGGTCACGTACTGAGGACTGCTACCATCAGCAACTTGGTAGTACTTCAGGAAATCTGTATTCTCAATTAGCTTATTGGCAAAGCTCACCGACTGAGTACGGTTACTGGGTGCAAATACAAAGTTATCCTGCAACTCTTTACCATTATAGTAGTATCCTCTGTTGGAATGGACATCCATCACTAATTTGAAAGATTTGTCAATGTCGGGAACAACAAACTTGCTGGCCAGGTTCTGCCCCTGATTTCTACTTATTGTGTAATCAGTGGCGTTATAGACTCGAACCTGATAAACCCATATCTGAATATTCTCTAAAGTGGATGATAAGGCTTTGATAGCATTTAAAATGGCTAAATGAGCCTGTCCTTCCTGTGGATGGACTCCTATTATTACGGCTACTTTGTTGGTGCCTGTACCAAAGGGTCCTAGTTTCTGGACAAATCCATATGAAGTCTCACCTAACATCACTGTGGTGTAACCTGATTCATCAACTTCGGGTGTAGTGGTAGAAGTACCTTCCCCTCCATTCACTGATACAGTGCTGGGTAGTCTGCCATTGGTTTTATAGAAGTTCATTATCTTACTGAACATATAAACCAGCGAGTCATAACGCATCTTTCCCAGTGAAGTGGTCACATAATTGGGTAACCTGCCATTAGTATCAACGAAATTTTTTATAGTTTTGGCAAGGTTTATATACTCTGATTTGGCTATGGTACCACTTTTTAGCTGTTCTGTAGGGTTAGGTGGGGGAGTAACTGTTTTAATGCTTATCGGTGTTGTAGAACCTGTGCTTGCCTGTGTGGTTCCTGTAGTCAGAACATATAAGAACTGAGACATGCTTAACTGTCCACTGGATGTTGTCACATAGTTTGGCAGCCTATAATTGGTCTCATAAAAGCTTTTGACACTGGAAGCTGCTGTCGCCACCTGATTTACTGTAATTGTACTGGAACTGGATGAACCATCTGAAGCCCAGTTAATCAGCTGGGATACAAAGGTAGGTACCAGTGGAGATAACTCCGGGTGGGGTCCGCATAGAACCACTCTTCCCTTACCATAATAATCACCCACAATGGCCGCATATCCCGGATAGCCTGTGTTTCCATCTGCGTAGGTTGCAAATACCACAGCGTTTCCACTGACGTACATGGCAGGTCCATTATAATGGGCTAAAGTCTTGGTGCCGCTGGTTCCCAGTACCTGCTGACCAGCTGATGTGATCTGCAGGGATAATCCTCCTTCATAGTTCACTTCTTTACAGCGAACATGAGGAGCAATTCCCCATCCGTCATACCAGCCATCAGTATGGGCTGCTGCTGCATAAGCACCTGCACAAATTCCCAGATAACCTCCACCATTGGCTACGAAGTTTCTTATAGCTGAACCACTGATACTGCCACTGTCAAGATAATAAGCACCGCCACTTCCTCCAGGCATAGCCAGGAGATTATAACCTGCCAGTGCTGCTTGATTAATTACTGTAGAAGTAGCATAGCTAAAAACAACACCATCTATAACATTGTTGGTGTTAGCATAGTCTAAAGCTCTCTTTATTCCATTTACACAGTTGGTACTGGCATAATTACCACTGTATATCAGTACTTTTATGGTTTCTGTAGTTCCTGCTGCATTTGTTGTTTTATCAAAGTTAGAATCCTCTGAATTAGAGGTAACTAAGGCTGTTGAATTGTTACTGGTTAATTGATAGGTTGTGCTCTCCTTTCCGGTGGTGTTAGTATTTTCACCAGCAAAAACAATTCCTGTATTTAAGGTTAGGGTTAAACCCAAAAACAATAAAATCCCTAAACATATTTTCCGTTTCATTATTCGCCTCCAAATTTTTTTGAATCGGAATCAGGACTTATTTTAGATTTAATGATCTCTGACTGATCATATAAAATAGTTTTGAATTTTTCCACAAATAAATCACTAATAGGACTCTTATAGATAAATGAAAAAGTGTGAGAATGTTGATCTTAAAAAAAAACCAATAACAAATTATCTCAACATCTTCAACTCTGCTGACCTGCCTTTAAGTCCTAAAGCCAGGAAAGTAATTAAAAATGCAGATACTGCCAGAATTAAATAGGCAGATTCATAAGCCACTATACCTTCGCCCATTGAAGCTATAACAGCACCGATAAGAGCTCCCCCCACCAGTTGCCCGGTACTGGTGTTTATGTTTATCAGACCCTGCCCTGAAGCTCTTTCAGATTCAGGAAATTCATTGATCATGATGTAACGCACCGGAGCCCCCAGAAGAGATGAAAGCCCCAACCCTATCAGTAAACCAGATAATATAAAGAAAGAAAATTGATACCCTATAATTGCAAATATCATGAGTCCAGT
>MVQZ01000032.1 GCA_002067565.1 Methanobacterium sp. PtaU1.Bin242
TTGGATTATCATGGTGATTTATATGACAACGATATCGGAAGCTATTACAACCATTAAAAAGGCTGAAAATGATGCTAATAGTTTAATAGAGGATTCAGAGAAGAAATCGACTGAAATTATTGATGACGCTGAATCCAAATCAAAAGAAATAATAGAAAAGAAAAAAGAAGAAGCGCATGTTGAAGCTGAAAGGATGCTTTTTGATGCAGAAACCAGTGCTAAAAAAGAAGCTTATCACATATCTAATAAAACTGCTGAAGAGGTAGAGTTAACTAAGAAGAAAGCTACCGATAAGGTTGATGAAGCTGCAGAAATCATAGTTAAAAACATTTTATAACGTGAGTACCATGTTCAAGCCAGCCCGAATGAAGAAGCTCAGTATAATAACCTTGGACAAGTACGCCGATTCTGCAGTGAGTTCACTTCATGAAGCGGGTTTAGTACAAATCCAGGATATATCAGAGCGTATACAACAAGATGCAGAGTGGAAGCAGATCCTTAAACCATCCCACGCCACTACCCATACCGGTAAAATTTCTTCCCTTCTGATGAAAACCTCAGGAACCATTGATTTTTTACATTCTATGAGGAGGAAAGAAGGCGGTATTTTAAAGATGGTGAAAGGATTCATAAGCCCCCCTCCCCGAGAAGTAACAGAGATAGAACCCCTAAATATTGAAGATCTTATAAATAATGCTGAAAATATTCTTAAAGAAGTGGAATCCAAAACTAGTCCTTTGGAAGAACAACTTAACAGTCTAGACAGTGAGAAATCTCAGCTAGAAAACGCCCGTAAAGTTGCAGAAAATCTAAAGGATTTTGACATGGACTTGGCTGATATGGAAGAATCAAAATTCACTTCCATTATTATTGGTAAAATTCCCTTAGCATCTTATGATACTTTTAAAGAGAGCGTAAATAGTATAACTGATGAAATTGAGTTTTTCGGTAAGGATGCTACAGATAAAATTTCTAAAGTATTAATTATCATCACCAGTAAACAATATGGTGAAGAAATTTCCAGCCAGCTGAGAAAGCTGGAATTTGAAAGATTTGAATTTTCTGGATTATCTGGAAAGCCAGCTGAAATTATAAGTAAATCAGAGTCCAGAATAGAATCCATTGAACAGGAAAGACAGGTAATCCTAAATGATTTAGCCGATGTATCAGCTGAATGGAAATCTAAACTGGTGGTTTTGAAAGAGCAGTTGGAAATAGAGAAACAGAGAAGTGAGATATTTTCTTCATTTGGAGAAACAGAAAGCACAGTGATGCTGGAAGGTTGGGTTACCGCGAAGAAAGTGGATGAAGTTCTAAAAATTGTGGAAAACTCTACCGAAGGACATTCCATAACTGATATTTCTGATCCTGATGTTGAAAACGATGAAATTCCAACTCATCTGGACAATCCCAAATTCGCTAAGCCCTATGAGACTTTTATACACATGTATTCAACACCGGATTACCGGGAATTTGATCCTACCATATTGATGGCCATTGTATTTCCCTTTTTCTTCGGTTTTTGTCTTACAGATGCAGCATATGGTCTGATAGATGCTCTTATTGGGGTAATTTTGTATCGGGGTTTGGGAAAGAATAATAAATTCATGGCCAGTTTTGGTTTAATTTTAATTGCCTGTGGTGTATGGGCTTTCATACTGGGAATGGTTACCAATGGATTCATAGGTGACTTCTTCCCTAAATGGGTGTTGGGCGGTGCTCCACTTCCCACAACTATAGGTCCTTTAGATGCCTTTTTACATCCCGAAAATATTCTTTACCTTGCACTAGTTGTGGGAATAATTCATATCAACATGGGTCTGGTTATAGGGGCTTATAATAATATTACACGTGGAGATACCCGTGAGGCATTGGGAGCGCAAATTGTATGGTTTATACTTGAAGCGGGTATTGTTGCATTTGTAGCAGCATATTTACTCACTGGAGGAGCCATCATGACAGCTGCCCTGATCGGAGGTCCAATATTACTCATAGGTCTGGCAATACTCTTTTATTTCAACGGAGCTTTTGCGGCTATGGACCTTACCGGTTTCTTGGGAACAGTATTATCATACGCCAGGTTACTGGCATTGTGTCTCTCTACAGGTGGAATAGCCATGACTGTTAACATCCTAACAGGATTGGTAGGAGACATGATTCCATTTATAGGAGTTATATTAGCCCCTATTGTGTTTATTGGCGGACATATTGCCAATCTGGCCTTCCAGAGTCTGGGGGCCTTCATAAATTCAATGCGTTTACATTATGTTGAGTACTTTGCTCAGTTTTACATAGGTGGAAGTAAAAAATTCAGAGCCTTCCGTGCAAAAAGAAAACATACTTATATAGGAGGTAAATAAAATGGTAGAAATTGCTTTAGGAACAGCTTTAGCAGCAATCGGCGCTGGTGTTGCCGTCGGTATGGCTGGTTTAGGATCAGGTATAGGACAAGGAATTGCAGCAGCAGGAAGTGTAGGTGCCGTGGCAGAAGATGAAGAAATGTTTGCTCGTGGTATCATATTTACTGCACTGCCCGAAACCCAGGCTATTTATGGTTTCCTGATTGCTATATTGCTTTTAGTTTTCTCAGGAATTATGGGTGGATCAAAATCATTGCCTGTGACAGCAGGTCTGGTAGCAGTAGGTGCTGGAGCAGCAGTAGGATTTGCTGGTTTAGGATCCGGTATGGGTCAAGGTATAACCGCTTCATCAGCTGTGGGAGCAGTTGTTGAAAACGAAGACATGTTTGCTCGTGGTATCATATTCACCGCACTTTCAGAGACCCAGGCTATTTATGGTTTCCTGATTGCTATACTCTTGATGGTCTTCGGCGGAATAATGGGAGGATAAGACATGAGTGCCGGGACTGATAAAATAGTCTCAAGTATTATGTCTGATGCTCAGATTAAAGCTGACTCCATATTAGGAAAGGCTGAAGAGGAAAGTAACTCTATTCTTGAAGAGGGTCAAAAAAAGGCCCTTCAAGAAAATGAGGAAATCCTGGAAGACGCTAAAAAACAATCCAATATGAAATATCAGCAGTTAATCTCAGAAGCTAAGATGAACTCCAGAAGGATGGAGCTTGAGGCTCGAGAGGAAATAATAGAGGATGCATTTAAAAGTGCTGAAGAAAAACTCAAAGAAATAGCTTCTTCAGATGCAACCGAATATAAAGAATCTCTTAAAAAAATAATAACCGAAG
>MVQZ01000033.1 GCA_002067565.1 Methanobacterium sp. PtaU1.Bin242
GTTTTAACCTCCTCTAAAGAAGATAAAGATATTGTGGAGAGCTATAAATTGGGTGTGAATAGCTATGTAAGTAAACCAGTGGAATTTGATGAGTTCACCCAGGCAGTTTCAACATTGGGATTATATTGGATGCTTTTGAATAAACCACCAGAATAGAGTGATTTTCATGGGTGGCGAACTTAAGATACTGATACTGGAAGATGTTCAGTTTGATGCTGAATTGATGGAATACGAACTGCGCCGTGAAGGTGTGAATTTTTTATCCAGAAGAGTAGAGACAGAAGAAGATTTCACCAGAGAACTTAATGATTTAAATCCTGATGTAATATTGGTGGATCATTCCCTTCCTCATTTTGACGGTGTTACCGCCTTAGAAATTGCAAAGGAGAGAACTCCACACACACCATTCATATTTGTAAGCGGTAAAATAGGGGATGAATTTGCTGTTGAAGTCCTTAAAAAAGGCGCTACAGATTATGTTTTTAAAAATAACCTTACAAAATTAGTACCTGCTGTGGTAAGAGCTTTAAATGAGCGTTCAGAATTATTGGAACGTGAAAAGGCTGAAAAAGAGCTTAAAGCTGCTTATGCCCAGATGGAAGTGAGGATCCAGGAGAGAACTGCTGAACTGTCCCAGGCTAATCAGAGATTGCGTGCAGAAATCTCAGAACGTGAACAGGTGGAAAAAGCTTTACGTGAAAGTGAAAATAAAAACAACACACTTCTTCAGGCCATCCCTGATTTAATGTTCATCCTCACCAGAAACGGTACTTACGTTGATTTCCGGGCGAAAAACGAGAATATTCTGGCATTAACCCCAGATAAGATTATAGGGAAAAATATAAGCGATATCGGACTCTCTAAAGAAGACCTCCGACTGGCTCTTCAAAAAATCAGTACAGCCCTTGAAACCAACACTTTACAAAGTTTTGAATATGAACTTCCTCTCTCACCAGATTCATTCCATTTTGAAAGTCGTATAATTAAATTAAACGAAAAAGAGGTTCTCTGCATAGTCAGAGATATCACTGATAATAAACTGGCAGAAGACAAGATCAACAAATCCCTTGAAGAAAAGGATGTACTTCTCCGGGAGATTCATCATCGAGTAAAAAATAACTTACAGATAGTCTCCAGCCTATTAAGTCTTCAATCAAGATATATCGAACAGCCAGAAACAATCGAAATGTTTAAAGAAAGCCAGAGTCGAATAAAATCAATGGCGCTTATCCATGAAAAGTTGTATCAAACGGGAGATCTAACCCGAATTAATCTGGAGGAGTATGTTGAGGAGTTAGTTGCTGATCTCTTCCGATCTTATAGTGTGAATTCCCATCTTATAACATATAAAATTATTTCAGATAACATATTGCTAGACATCAACACCGCAATTCCCTGTGGACTGATCATAAATGAACTGGTAACCAATTCAATTAAACACGCATTTACTGGCACCCAGACTGGGTTAATCACTATTGAACTTAACTGTAAGGATGAAAATTTCATTATGAACGTGCAGGACAATGGAATAGGCTTCCCCGAGGATTTGAATCTAGATGATATAAAAACACTGGGCTTGCAACTGGTAACCAGCTTAACAAAACAATTAGAGGGTTCTATAGAACTTAAAAGGGAAGAAGGAACCTGTTTCGGGATTATTTTCAAAGAACCAGGATGTAAAAAATTTTAAAAAACTAATTCTAAATTAATATAAAAAAATTAATATATTAAATAATTCACTTTTAATAATATTTTGATTGATAATTTAATTATCTGGAATGACCCGTAATTACAGGCTAAACTTTTTTTTAAGTTTTTATTGCTCTTATAATATCTCCATCTGATATTATTCCTTTAATCTTCCCATCATCAATCACAACCAGCTGGTTTATGATCTCATCAGAGCCTATTCTGCGCATTTTTCCCACTGCACTAACTATATCATCATCAGGTTCTATGGTAGCCACATCTTCCACCATCACCTTTTCTACAGTGGTTCCTAACTCATATTTATCCAGAATGAGATTATGCCCCAGGTCTGTGGCAGTGACAATACCCACCAGATTTTCCTTATTAACTACTGGAAGGGAACTTATTTTGAATTTCATCAGTTTTTCAAATGCAAAAACAACATCCTCCGTGGGGGGGATGGTTATTACATTTTCAGTCATTAGATCTTTTACTTTCAAATTTTTTAACATCATCTTCACGTCCGTAGGTCTTGGTTATATTTTCGATTATGGAGTCCAGGGTGGTGGTAACATCGATGTTTTCAATAACTGGTACATTGTATTTATTAGCCTGGCTTTCAAAGTATTTATGAGTCCTTCTAATAGCATCAAAATAGTTCATATAACGTTTTAATGGTCTTCTTGCCCATAGCTGCCTGCATCTTGAGTAGAATCTTCCTTTATGTACTTCTTCATCATGGAGAGTTAGCACGAACATTTTTACATTATCCTTAGCCACCAGATCCTCACGGATGAATCCGGGTACGATATGCACTCCTTCAATAACTATGCTTATTCCCTCTTTCAGTGCCCTTTCAATAACTGCATCCACACCCACGCTAACCGTATCTACATGATCCCTAAACCCAATTAGAACCTCATCTAATTCTGGTGGTGGTGGTATGCGCAGCGACTTATAAGCAGTATAGCTGGATTCATATATGGTGGGTATCAGTTCCTTGGAGACTATTTTACGCATGACCTCCCTGATCATGTCGGTGCTTATCATATTTCGTATTCCTAAACGATTGGCCACTTCAAATGCTATGGATGAAGTTCCCACACCAGATGCACCGCCAATAAGTATTATCAACGGATCTCTACACTTGCGGATCCTCTTCCACATACCATATTTATCCGCTATTTCCACATCTTCTTCTTTGAGTTTTTCACGAACTATTCTGATGAGATCATCAAGTTCTATTACATTAATACCTTCACTGCGTAGGTGAACTTCTATCTGTGAGGCAAAAGTGTAGGCCTTATTGGGGTCCATCTCCGCCCTAGTCAAAGATCGAGCTAATACTCCCTTAGAAAAGGGTTCTCTGTACTTTTTACCGCCTACCTCTCCTTCTACCATTATCATTTTCAATAACTCCTCAAATAGACTGGAACATAATGTAATTTCAACAAATAGCCTTTGTTAGTTTTACTTTAAAACATTTTCCCCTTATTTCTTATTAAGATAAAAATATTACAATAACTGAAAACTACCAGGGATCATTAAAATCCAGTAAATCAATATTTGTTGTGTAAATATTAGGAGAATACTTTTTTTTGAAAGAAAACTTCTTGTTATAAATAATAAAAAGAACACCCTTTTTAGTTAGAGTTCAATGATCTCGGGTTTTATTTCCATTTTTCCTTCTGTAGAATCATCAATTTTAATTAAACAACCATATCCGTCCGATATTTGACCCGGATTAACCACGGTGGTCTTTCCAATTTTATCCGAGCCTCTTGATTCATGTATATGCCCGCAGATGTTTAATGAGGGCTGAAATTCCTCTATTATTTTTCTAATGCTCTTGCTACCCACATGAATACCTGATGGAAGTAGATCTGTCTCAGTTCCATAAGGAGGGGCGTGTGTTATAAATAAGGTTATTTTCTGGTCAGATATT
>MVQZ01000034.1 GCA_002067565.1 Methanobacterium sp. PtaU1.Bin242
TTAGAACAGGATACTAAATTATATGATTTCAATACACCTATCAATACTTCACCAAAAAATAAAAAGGATAAGAAATAAATTAATAATAAGGTAAATTATTTAACTTTAATGTTTAAGTAAGATAAGGTGATTTTAATGGTAGACAAAGAAGAGGCAAAAGAAAAAATTGAAGATATTAAGCAAACCGCTACTTTAAAGAAGGAAGAGGCAAAGGAGAAAGCTGAAGATATTAAGCAAACCGCTACTTTGAAGAAGGAAGAGGCAAAGGAGAAAGCTGAAGATATTAAGCAAAGTGCCGCTGAGAAAAAAGAAGAAATGGAAGAAGGTGTCGAAAAAACTAGAACACAGGCAGAAAAAATGTTAAATGACATAGTAAGCACCATACGCAGCAGGCAAGAAGATTTCAGCAAAGCTATCACAGATTATACCACAGCACTGGAAAAACCCCTGGCAGATATAATAGATACAGATAAAGAAATAATAATCAAAACAGACCTCCCTGGCGTAAAAAAAGGTGATGTAGAGGTTAATTTGACCGAAGATAGTGTGGAGATCATGGCCAAGTTCGAGGAAGAATACAGCGAAGAAGATGTGGATTACATACGCAGAGAGAGAAACTACGGGCAAACACGAAAATTTATAGCACTACCATCTAAAGTGAAGGTTAAAGATGTCACCGCAAAATTCGAAAACTCAATATTAACCATCAATCTCCCTAAGGTTGAAGGAGAAAAATTCAAAGTAGATATTAAATAAAGATTGCCACTAAAGAAAAAAAAATAATAAATGGTAATATTTAAACAAAGAATCATAGCCGTTTTACCGCCTCCGAAAAGAACGGCATGATAACGTTCCTGGAGTCTCAGGACTTCAGGAACTTTTTTTTAATAAATTTTTTTTACAAGCATATTATTTTTCAATGTATTAAATCAGCCTTTATTCAACTAAATAAACTGTAAAATTTTGACAATTTGATATACAATATTAGAATAATTGCAGGTGGTTTAGTATGGATGAACGTGAGATTAATTATAATGATGATAACTTTAAGGGAATGAATTGGGATGAGTTGGATGATACACTTTCGGGCGCTGGTTTGGATGACTTAATGAATTTAATACAATGTGCTAAAGTAAGATTTGGTTAGTTTTTTTATATTTGCATCAAATTTACTTTTTAATAATAAACATTAATTAAGTCCTTGGTCTAATATTAAACTTAATTTAAGATTTGCTTAATATAATTCTAATATTGTTTTTATAAAAAAACAATTTTGATAAAAATAAAAATCGAAAACTAAAAGTACAATATAGAATTTAATTATATGAAGGTGTTATAGATGGCGTTTCATGTGATGTTGATCCCTACTCTAGGTTGTCCTTCTAATTGCAGTTACTGCTGGAGTTCCAAACCAGATTCTCCGGTTATGGATATTCAAATCATAGAAGAAGTGGTTAAATGGCTTAAAAAATTCCGTGAAGAGCCAGTTACTTTCACCTTCCATGGTGGAGAACCACTTCTGGCGGGATATGATTTTTTCAGCAAAGCTTTGCCTTTACTAGCTAAAAGTTTAGCCCATCTTAAACCGGCGTTTGCTCTCCAGTCTAATCTCTGGAATTTGACCCCGGAGATGGCCCGGCTTTTTGCTGAGTATGGAATACCTGTGGGGTCTAGCTTAGACGGTCCTGAGGAGTTAAATGACCTGCAGAGGGGGAAAGGCTATTATCAAAAGACCATGGAAGGTTTTAAAATTGCAAATACTAATAACTTGCAAGTGAGCTTCATCTGCACATTCACCTCATATTCTATAAATTATAAAGAGGACATATTCAACTTCTTTCTTGAAAATGGATTAAATTTAAAATTACACCCGGCATTACCTTCAATTCGTGATGAAAACCCTGAAAAGTGGGTTCTCTCACCTGAAGAATATGGTGAATTATTGATTTATCTTCTGGATGAATATCTGGATCATATGGGTCAAATAGAGATTAAAAACATCGACAATCTCTGTAAATGTGTGTTCACCCGCAGAGGCACAGTATGCACCTTTGTGGACTGTATGGGTGATACCTTCGCAGTGGGTCCCGATGGAAGTATATATCCCTGTTACCGCTTTGTAGGCATGCCGGAATGGGTGATGGGAAATGTATGCGACCACCCCACTAGGGAGGAACTTGCAAAATCAGCTCCCTGGAAGTATCTACAGGAGTTTAAGGAATATGTGGATGAAAATTGTAAAAGATGTACATACATCAAATTCTGCAGGGGAGGCTGTCCTTATAATGCTTTAGCCCGGAGCGATGGGAAAATAAACGGCGTAGATCCGCATTGCACCGCCTACAAGACCATATTTAAAGAAATTACAAAAAGAGCAACCAAAGAAATGCTGGGATCTGCAACTATGGGTTTGGATACCGATTCAGGGTCTGAAGAAAAATCCAAAAAAGGAATAATGACCCTGATGCTTAAACCTTCTTAGTTTAATTTAATAAACCATGATTAGATAAAATTAAATTCATTTTAATTTATTCAATCAGAATATATATCTCAATAAATTTCTATTATTAATTATAATAACAAAATATCTTTTCAATTATTATAAAAACAATATAATCTTCAATATAACCAGTACTGTAATCATTATTTGATGATTCTAGTAGATTAAGAATAATTTTTTAAACTAGATTATAAATAATATAAAGGTTTAAAAGAAGGTAATTAGAAAAAAAATTAGATAAATAAGGTTGATAATATGAGAATAAAAGAATGGTGCATGTACTGTGGGGAATGCGCTGGCGTATGTCCTCGATCTCTGATCGAAGTCAGAGAAACAAGCTTAATCTTTGACAACGAGGAATGTAAAGACTGTAGAATTTGTATCCAAGTTTGTCCTGTACAGGCTCTCACCTCAGATGAATAAAACTTATAAAATCACAAATTAAAAGAAGATTAAAACAGATTTAAATAATTCAGATATTGATATATTTATTACAAAAAAAACTTTAATAATAGATTAAGATTAAAAAAATGAAGGTGAACGGATGTTAATAGAAACGGATGTGCTGGTGATAGGAGCAGGACCAGCTGGTTCATCTGCTGCAAAACACGCGGCATTAAACGGTGCAGAAGTGCTCATGATCGATAAAAAGTCAGAGATAGGTACTCCTAAAAGATGTGCAGAGGGCGTATCAAAAGATGGTCTTAAAAAGTTGAACATAGAACCTAACAGTAGATGGGTAACCAGAGAACTTAGTGGAGTGCGTATGATCGCTCCAAACGGTACCAGCGTCTGGTTAAATGAGGATCGGGTGAAACTTCCTGAGGCAGGTTATATACTGGAGAGAAAAGTGTTTGACAAGCATATGGCTATGGACGCAGCACGTTCCGGTGCAAAAATTATGGTCAAGACTATTGCCACTGGACTTAGACGAGACGAAGATGGGATTACAGTCCACGTGGAGTTTATGGATCAGAAATTTGATATAAAAGCTAAAATAGTGATTGGAGCTGACGGACCCGAATCAAGAGTTGGAAGATGGGCTGGTCTTAAAACCGCATTAAAACCAAAAAACATGGAATCCTGTGCACAATTCGAAATGGTCAATCTTAAAATGAAGGATCCAGATTCTATTGAGTTTTATTTCGGCAGTGTGGCTCCTGGAGGATATGCATGGATATTTCCCAAGGGGGATGACATTGCAAACGTGGGATTGGGAATTCTCACCACAGAAACTGATAAAAGTGCCTACGAACATCTTCTGGAGTTTGTGGAAACATGTCCAGCCACCCAGAATGCTCAGCCAGTGGAACTGAACATTGGGGGAG
>MVQZ01000035.1 GCA_002067565.1 Methanobacterium sp. PtaU1.Bin242
ACAGAAAAGGTTGCCAAAGTCCCCTGCATTGGATGTGGAGGTTGTAGCAATGCCTGCCCCACCCAAGCCATTGAGATGGTAGATCTGGATGAACCTGTGGAAATCATAGAAGGGATGACTAAAACTCAATTACCAGTTCTTCACAGTGAAAAATGTGTTAACTGTTATTACTGTCATGATTTCTGCCCATTATACGCTTTATTTGGAGAAGCAGGGACAATACATCCAAATGATGTAGGAGAAGTGGATTCTGACATATCCCAATTACTGGAGAAGCCAGTGAAGATATCTGAGGATAAGATAGCATTCATATCACAATATCTGGCTGATAATACCATATTAAGAAAACGAAGAGAATGATTTAATTAAAAGAAAATGATTTATAAAATTATTTAATAAAAAAAATGGATTTCAATTACTGAAAAATAATCCAAAATAAAATTCAAGAGGAATCATATGAGCCTGAAATCATATTCAAGGGGACGAGCAATACATGTTATGTTAGTTTATACTGGAGGATGCAACGGCTGTGACATAGAGATAGTTAACTGCATACTTTCCCCCAAATTTGATGCAGAGCAGTACAAAGTCTTTCTAACATGGAACCCTAGGGAAGCTGATGTTTTAGTAGTTACAGGACCAGTTACCAAACACAATGAAAAGCCCCTCCGTGAAATCTATAAAGCCATACCTGAACCTAAAGCCGTGGTTGCTGCAGGAGCATGTGCCCTGATGGGTGGAGTATATAAAAACTGTCATGGTGACATACCCTCTGAGGAAATTGCAGGGCCAGTGGACCAAATCATACCAGTGGATGCCAAGGTTCCTGGATGTGCTGTGAGGCCACAGGACATAGTGGCAGGATTGGTATCTGCATTACCTTTATTATTGAATGCAGACTGATGATAATAATTACTGAATAAGATAAAAAAATACTTAAAACTCATGAAGGTGTAATATAATGGACGATAATAAACAAAACCGGAAGGTCATAGAGGCAGAAGTTCCAATGGGACCAGTCCATCCTGCAGCCCTTGAACCATACCGGTTAAGGCTCTTTGTGGAAGATGAAATCGTCCGCGATGCGGAGATGACGGTGGGGGTTAACCACCGGGGAGTGGAGCGGATCATGGAAGGTTTGCCTGTTGAGAAGGCTAACAGTCTCACTGAAAAAATATGTGGAATATGTTCCAATAGCCACATCTGGAACTCATGTAGAACTGCAGAAATAGCTCTGGATATAGAAGTACCAGAAAGAGCAATATACATCAGAATCATAATGGAAGAATTAGAAAGACTTCACAGTCACATGCTTTACCTGGCACATGGATGTGAAGTGCTGGGTCATGAAACCTTTTCAATGCGTCTTTTCTATATCAGGGAAACAGTGATGGATCTCTTAGGGATGATCGGAGGAAATAGGGTTCAATATGGCTCAGCAGTACTGGGGGGAGTTAGGCCACGATGTGAACTTGATGAAATGCGTTTACAAAAGATTACAGAAGGAATGGATCTGCTTGAAGAGAAAATCTCAGCGTTCGCTGACAGATTTGTCTCTGACCCAATGGTAATGAGCAGAATTACTGGTGTGGGGCTCATCAGCCAGAAAGATGCTCTAAGATTAGCTTGCACCGGACCCACACTACGCGCCACTGGAGTGGCGAATGATCTAAGAACAGTGATGTTTGAATATGATCCCTTCGATTTTGATGTGATCACCCAGGATGATGGTGATGTCAAATCCCAGCTACTAATGAGAGTTTTTGAGAACTTCGAGGCCATCAAGATAATCCGTCAGGCAGTCCGTGATCTCCCTGAAGGCCCCATAACCAACCGGAGCTGGGAGATGAAAGACGTTCCATTAACTAAAAGTTATATTGAAGTCCCAAGAGGGACTCTTTACCATTCATATGCATTGGAAGATGGCAGGGTGCGAAACTGTGTCATCCGAACCCCATCCATGGCTAACATTGGAGCCATGCAGTACGCCTGCATAGGTCATCATATTACTGATGCCCAGCTTTCCATCGTGCAGTGTGATCCCTGTTTCACCTGCACTGATCGGGCAATTGAGATCATAAATATATAAAGGAGAATAAAATCATGGACCTTACATATTCCTTAATAGCAGTAATTGGCACCCTGGTGGTGTCTTTCATGGTAAGTCTATTCTTACCTGGCATAGAGCGAAAGTTCATACATGCCCGGATTCAGCAGAGAGTAGGCCCACCCATCACCAGTCCAGGAATTATGGCTCCTATTAAATTTTTCTTTAAACAGACCATCAACCCTGAGTCCCCCATGCCCCGATTATACAATGCACTCCCATTAATTAGTCTTATTGTTGTAATAATTCTGTTATTATTCCTGATTCCACAGATGTACTTCTTAGGAGCCCTGGCCAGTATAATTGCCATTGTAGGATTCCTAAAGGTTGAGGAGGTAATGTACATGTTCATGGGAAGCCTTTCTAAATCTGTCTTATCAGTCCGCATGCCCTTCCCAGACATGGCTAAAGGCGCTAAACACCCAGAAACACCACGATCATTCGTGGAAGAACTGAGTAGTCTCCGGGCATTTAGATTAATAGCCTTCGGTTCATTCCCCATTTACATAGCGCTGTTTGTATCAGTGGCCAAGACCGGAAGCCTCTATCTTTCAGACATCATAGCCTACCAGCAAATACACGGACCCATACTCTTCAGTCTTGCCGGAGTGATGGGAGCGGTAGTGTTTTTCATCGGATACATGATCCTCTTAAACGAGTATCCATTTTCCATTTTAAAAGCGAAACCTGATGTTATAGAAGGACCTTACCTGGAATACGCCTCAAAATACCGTGCATACGTTTATTTAACCCGCGGATTCCTGATGTTTGTGCTGGCCACGTTGTTCGCCACCCTATTTTTAGGAATAGCACCCAATATCATGAACATAAACTTCATCATCACTCTGATTGTAGCACTGCTCTTCCCTATGATCATGGCAGTAATGAGTGCCTTTTCACCAGTATTCACCTATAAACAGTTCTACCCAACAGTAGCCGCGGTATCCATACTGGGAGTATTAGCCATTGTAGCAGCATTACTATAAATTGAAAAAATCTTAAAAAAAAATTTAGATAAGAATTCGCAATTAGAATTAAAAAAATACACATATCGGTGATCAAATGAAATTCGTCTTAAGACCACAGCACATCGTCAGTATGGGTGGTTACATTGTGGAATGGGAATTCCCCTACCGAAACGTTATCGTGGTCAACCCCACCCTGGAGCCAATAAAAATTGAGATTCCCATATTTGATGAAAGCTGGATCGAAGAACACCGCCAGCTGGGACTGGAAGTGACCCCCCTTACAGAAGAAGATAATTATTTAAGTAGTTTCCGAAAAGCAAAAGCTAAATTAGAGAAATTGAAAGCAGAAAATGATTAAACCATCTGTAATTGATTTATTAAGTAAAAATAGATATAAATAACTTCTTAAATTTTTTTATTTTTAATTAGAATATAAGATATAATCCAGTTTAGTATAGTATAAGATCAAAATTAGTTAATTGACTTTATTATCTCTTCAAGAGATACAAGATAAAAAAATATAGCTCATACTTGAAGGGTATTTATTATAAAATAAATTCACCATTTAAGACAGTTACAGCTTCACCTATTAATTTTGAACTAAGATTACCCATTTTATCTTTAATTACCCTGATAGTTAGGAGACCTGGTCTTCCCATTATATGTCCCTGTTCAGATTTTATATCAATTTCCGCATCATCCATTTTTATCAGGTTATTTAAAATCAGGTAAACTCCCAGGGGGCCTTGAGCCGAACCAGTTACTGGATCCTCTTTAATACCATAAGCTGGGGAGAAAAATCTGGAATGAACCTCAGAATCCTCTTGGAAGGTTTCTG
>MVQZ01000036.1 GCA_002067565.1 Methanobacterium sp. PtaU1.Bin242
AATGCAGTTTCCTATACCATAAATAATTAATCCTAACAAAAATATTCTCTTTCTACCCACGATATCCTGAAGTTTGCTGCTCAACAACATAAAAGAAGTGACTATAAGAGCACACAAGGTCATAATTGCCTGGATGAACGATAATGATGTATTCAATTCCCCCACTAGTGAGGTGATTGCAACGTCCATGGCAGATGAATCTAAAACTATGATAAATATGGCCATACAAGCAACTATAACCGTTCCCCATTTATATTGACCTGATGGCATTATACATTGTTTATATATGATTTAATAAATAATTAACGATTTTAAACCTGATAATTAAAATAATAAATAATATAATTATATATAAGAAGAAGCAAATGATGATTGGATCTTAAAATTCCAGTCTTTACTTGAATTTAGCAGGATTGAGTCTTACAATATCTTCCCTGTTCTTTTTGTATTGCAGAGCTTTATCCATATAATCATTGGCCTCTTGTAAGTGCATATTTCCACTGGAAGTTTCATTGGTTTGTAATAGATTTATGGCAGTTTTTAGTTCAGAGGTAGCGTTCAACTTGGCCTGTATCTCATTAAGCACATTTTGAAGATATTCCATATATACACCATCATTGGCATTTTTAGCAGAGTTATAAGCGCTTTGTGCTGATGTCTGAGCCTGAGAATACTCATTGCTGGCATTATTACACTCTGAAAGTGCCTGTTGAAGTAGCATTTTATTGACATCCGTGGCTGATTGATTGTAGTATTCATCACCCTTTTTTATATGGTTGTTTACTGATATCGCCATTTCATTGATGTTAGTTATGTCTGACTGTATACAACCGGATAGAAATACTGCCAACATTACCACTGCCACTATCATTATCTTGTTTTCCATGTTTTCACTTTTATTATATAGACAATATTCCCCAAGTTATACATTTTTAAATATGGATATCTATTCTCTATAATTATTTTATATATATTATATATATCTGATTGGTTTTTTTAGACCAATACAATATTAATTTTTCCCTTTAGTTTTAATCTGGTAATAAAAAAACTAAAAGAGGAATAAAAAAAAATTTTTTTCAAATTTAAAATCTAGATAATTTAAGCTGACTTCCATAATCCATGAATACTGCAGTACTCTCTGGCCATTATTTGAGTAATATCCTCCATTTTCAAGTTAAATTCAGCTTCTGGTTTGTCCCCCGGCTTTAAGAATTTGGTGTAAATTTTATTATCAGCAATCAATTCTATCCATTCGATACAGTGATTTTCCTCCATTGGATGTGGAATTGAACCGACCTTAACCTTAACACCATCATCTGTCTTTTCAATAATAGGTAAATGTTTTTCAGGCCCTACACCATCAGTTTTCTCTTCAAGGAGTTCCATCTGGTTTTCGCAGCACACCAGTTTCCCCGGACCAGTATGTAAAACCTGTACCATGTTACCGCAGATGTTACACCGATATATTTCATCTTTTTCTGTCATAAGCTGCCCCTAATATTCCTCACACCTGATCTGGAAGTATTTCTGAGGATGGTCACATGAAGGACATTTATTTGGTGGTTCTTCTCCCTTATGGGTATATCCACATTTAATACAGGTCCATTCCACTGGTTCTGTCTTTTTAAATAAAGTTCCTGCTTCTATTTCCTGTAGAATTTTAATGTAACGTTCTTCATGATGTTTCTCAGCATGACCAATAGATCTTAACCTTTCAGATATATCTTCCAGCCCTTCCTCTTGAGCAGTGTCAGCAAACTCCGGATACATCTCACTGTTTTCATAATGTTCCCCTGCAATGGCTGCTTTAAGATTATCCGTAGTTTCTCCAAGGGTTAACGGTGCCTCAGCTTCTACTTTAATTTCATCTGGGTCTTCTCCCATTTGATCTTTAAGAGTTTGAATCATTCTAAATAGCCATTTAGCATGTTCCCGCTCGTTATCTGCTGTTTCTAAAAATATTTCAGACAGTTTAGGATATCCGTCTTTTTTAGCCTGTTTAGAATAAAATGTGTAGCGATTTCGAGCCTGACTTTCACCTATAAATGCTTTGGTTAGATTTTCCAGGGTTTTTTCCATAAATTATCACCACTTATAATATAATAGTTGATCTTAATAAATTTTTACAAATCAACGATACCTCCACAGTCCTATTAAATGATTAGTATGAATACTGTTCTTAATTAAAATTTATGATTTATCCCATATCGATTAATACTATTGAGCAAAAGACTTTTATACATTACAGATATAAAAATGGAACTATAAAAAAACTCTTTTAAATAATTTAAATCTTACGGAGGAGATAAGTATTAAAAACAAGGGAAAAATCTTGTTTACTGTTTTATTACTCTTAGGTTTAACCTTGACTATAAATATGGGCTTTGTTGCAGCCTCAGACAATCAATCAGTGACAACAAGTAACTCTTCTAATTCCCAGGTCACTGTTTTGTCCAACAGCTCCAGCAACACCACTAGTAACAGTGCAGCCGGATCAATTGATTCCAGTACAACCACAACACAAACCATCAAAGTACTGATCTACAATGGTAACTACGCCGCCACTAGCTGTGTCAAAGGATTAAAAACGGCTTTAGATTCAGCAAATACTAATAATCTTGTCCCTGGCTATTATTTCAGTTATGCTACTTCTACAGTGATTAACTCATCCACATTATCTGGTTACGACGTGCTGGCTATGCCTGGTGGTAGTGGAGGTTACTATTACCTTCAAAGTGGAAGTATCAGTGGTACTGCCATAAAAAACTTTGTTAGAAATGGTGGAGGCTATTTGGGAATATGTGCTGGTGCCTATGCCGCAGCCCAATACACCCAAGGTTACTATAATGGTTGGGGATTAGCACCCAACGTTACCTGCACCCATCCAGATCATGAAGGAGATCTGACCATTCAGATTACCTCAACCGGTCAGCAAATTCTGAATCTTAGTGGCACAATTACCGTTGCCCACTATAACGGGCCTGCCATGTACGTCAGTGGAAATGCAATGGTCTTTGCAACCTATGCAGATGACATCATACGTTCCAATGGAATGGCAGCTATTGTGGGTGATTACTATGGTGAAGGTAGAACAGTGTTAAGCGGACCACATCCTGAACTGGATCCCCAGTATCCAGATATTGTATCCAACCTGATTGTATGGGCTGCCAATCTCACAGCAGATCCAACACCTACCCCTGAACCAGACACCGACACCGTTTCTCTAGGCCAGTTAAGCAGCACTGCAGCTACCGTTAAATCATATTTTGAAGCTAATAAGACTTTACCCAGTACTGTGACTATTAATGGAAACACGGTTTCCATGCCACAGTTCCTGTATCTACTGGCCACTGGAACTGCAAATATAAGCAGCAATATCACATCAGACATTACAATAAAAAGCGTGAATTCTGCCCCAGCACCATCCGGAACCTACAAGTCAGGTAACATACAGAAAAGCGAATACGTTCAGCTGGCTAAAGACATAATAACCTTCATAAACACCAACGGCCGTGTGCCCAACTACAAACAAACCACACTGGGTAAAATATCATTCAGTAAACTGGTTTACATGTACTCTAAAATCATAAACTACTACAACACCTACAGCAGATTGCCCAACTACGTTTCCATGAGTGCTTAAAAAATTTCTTTTCTTTTGTTATCTATTTTTAACAAAAACTAAGTATATTCAAATATTTAATCATGTTTTAACATATTTTCAAGCTAAGGGTTTCACCAAATAAATTAATATTAACTTGAATTATAAAGAATCATACTTTTATTCCCTCAATTCCAAATATCCTTAATATTTTATACTAAAATCAACATAATATTGGATACTAAAAAATTTAGGGGGTAATAAATTAAATGAAAAAAAAATTTCTAGTTTTACTGTTTTTAAGTCTATTAGCCATTTTTCTAGGAACAGGTGCAGTAACCGCCGCCGATACTAATGCTGGAAGCTTGGATGATCAAAATTCCAGCAACTTAATGTCAGTCTCAGATAACAGCACAAATTCAGATGAACTGGGTTATGTACCAGATCAGATCATTGTACAGTTTACAGATGACTCCTCAACCAATAAACAACTGCAAGGTCAGGTTTATGACAG
>MVQZ01000037.1 GCA_002067565.1 Methanobacterium sp. PtaU1.Bin242
CCGGAAACATGGAGATTGGGGAATATTCTGGCTCCACTGGATTTAAGTCTTCTTTCCATAACGTTTCTGTTGGCTATGTTCATGGGACTGGGAATTATAGGTGCTGATATCAGCACATTATCCCCTTTCCGTACGTTAAAGTTTGTTTTTCCATTTGCTATTCTGGGTAAGAGAGCATCCACTTCACCCTGATGCCCGGTGGTTACCAGGAGATAGTTCTCCCTTTTCTCTTCAGCCCGGGCCAGGGCCCTGTTTACCGCCTTGGGACTTCCATAAATACTGGCTGTAGCAGGGAGATTTAAAATCCCCAGATTTTCAGCAATACTCCCAAAACGTTCCATAGAGCGGCCAAGTAGCAATATCTGCCGGTCGCTTTGTTCTGCGATATTAGATATGGCCTGAATACGTTCTATATGGGATGAGAAGGTGGTGATGAGCATTCCCTGTTTTTCCTCCAGCGCCTGTTTCATAACATCTTCCAGGACCAGACGGGCCACCTTTTCTGAATGGGTTTTAACCTCCTGTTTTTCGGTCATTCTGGTGGTCTCCACGATCAACGCCAGAACACCCTGTTCTCCCAGTTCCCTTAATCTATGATAATCCGGTGGTGGGGAGAGCATCTGGTGATTATCAAATTTGAAGTCATTAGCATAGACAATGATACCTTCAGATGTGTGTAAAGCAGCGTTAACGGTTTGAGGTAAACTATGGGTGGTTCCTACAAATTCAAGGGTTATATCTGGCGATATCTGGATTTTTTCTCCTGGATTTAAAATCTGCAGGGGATTGGTGACCTTAAATTTTCTTTCTGATTTTATGGTACGATCAATAAGTCCCATGGTGTAAGGTGTTCCAATTAACGGTGCTTCATAGCGATGGGCTAACTTTCCCACTGCTCCAATGTGATCCAAGTGTCCGTGGGTGAAAACAATGGCCCTTACTTTACCATCCACTTCCTTCATCAGGGTATCATCAGGTATTATTCCCCGTTCTATCAGGTCCAGACTGTGCATTCTGGCCATATCTGTGTCTTCATGTATGTGCACCCGATCCAGGTGGATTCCCATGTCAAATATCACCACGTCCTCTCCTACCTTAATAGCAGACATGTTTTTACCGACTTCCTCATAACCACCAATTGCAATTACTTCTACACTCATGATAAAGACCTCCTGGCGTAGTTTTCTGTATTAATACCCCTTTCTGTGAGCCATTCTCTTGTCTTTCCCATTATTACCATATCACATTTTCTAAGATCAGATATGGAGGATGCTCCCACTAGATACATGGCTATTTTTAATTCTTCCATGAACTTCTGCAGTTTTAAAACTACAGCTTCATGTCCCTGGTAGGCTTCCTTAAGAAGTGGTAATGCTATTCCCACTGTTTCAGCCCCCAATGCTAGGGCTTTAGCTGCGTCTAATCCTGTTCTTATCCCTCCGGAGGATATGACTGGTATTTTTATTGATTGGGAAACCTCTGCTGTGCTTACAGCGGTGGGTATGCCCCAATCCCAGAAAAGTTCTCCCATGGATCTGTCTTTGGAGCGGTAAGTCTCCACTGCAGCCCAGCTGGTTCCTCCTGCCCCTGCAACATCTATAGCAGCAGCTCCGGCTTCTTCTATTGCAATGGAATCTTCTCGTTTTATTCCGGCTCCTGTCTCTTTAACTATCACTGGTATATCCAGTGTTTGGGAGGTTTTTTTGATGAATTGAAGATATTCTGTAGCATTCACATCTCCCTCTGGCTGAATGGCCTCTTGCAGTGGGTTGAGATGGATGGCCATAGCATCTAAATCCATCATAGCAGCAGCTTTCTCAGCATATTCTATTTGAGGAGCACCTATATTACCTATTATAAATGTGGAGGGCGCCTCTTCCCTAACCACAGTATATGTAGATTCTAATTCTGGGTTTTCTACCGCTGCACGCTGACTACCTACACCCATCCCAATTTGAAGCTCTTCTGCTGCCCGGGCCAGTTCTCTGTTTACAGCCAGGGAAGCAGGGTGACCTCCGGTTATGCCGGTGATGATGATTGGTGCATCCAATTTTTTCTGGAGAAATTCTGTTTTTATATTGATTTTTTCTTTATTAATTTGAGGAAGAGCTTTATGAATTAATTCTATTTCTTCATAACCTGTTTTTCGCCGGTATTCTACATCACTGTGAATGCAAAGCTTCAGGTGCTCTAATTTTCTATCTGAAATCATGTTTTGTTACCTTCTGATTTTCTTTTTTATTAAAGTTCCCATTATATTCTCGCCATTTAGGGCTTTTTTTATAATATTAGAATGATTTACATTGATTATTTCCGATTCTACTCCAATATCTGCTAATTCCAGGAGTTCTCTTAGTTTTCCGCCCATTCCCCCAGTTACATCTGCAGTATCTGTATCTCCGTTTTCCATATGATCCAGGGAAGATACAACATCTAATAGTTGGGCGTCTGCATATTTTTTGGGATCTTTGTTGAATATTCCATCAACATCCGTTCCCAGTATAACTCTTTTTGGTTTTAGATTCTCTGCCAGATATTTGACGATCTGGTCCCCAGATAACACTGCCATTTTTATCGCATCTTCGCTGTCCAGGACTACGTCCCCATACAGCACCGGTACAAAGCCTAAATCTAAATATTTGCGGATTAAATTTAAATTGGCAGAAATTATTCTTTTATTTTTGGTTAATATGAATGATGATGGTTGTATTGATACTGATAGTATGTTATATTTTCTTAAACACTGGCAGACTCTGCTGTTTAATTCTTTAACTGCCTGCTGGGTAATGGAAAATCCCATCATCTTATTTTCTAGATCCTGATTGTTTCCAATTTCATCTCCAATACCATACTTCAGGGCAAATGGATGGCCAAATGAACCAGCTCCATGCACCACTATCAACTTTTGGTAGTTTGACTGTGATATTTCTCTGGCAATCCTCTCTAAATTTTCATGATTCAGGGTGGGGTTTTCAGCTTCCTTCCGGGTTATAACGCTCCCACCTAATTTTAAGATTATCAAGTAAACCTCTCCTTAGGAGATAGTTTTACCTGAACACCTTCCCCACATAACTGTACTGGAAAAGCAGTGTGTTTCTTTGCGAGCTTCAGGAGTACTTCATCCCTATTCTGCGGACAGTAAGCTATTATACTGCCACCACCTCCGGCTCCGGTAATTTTTGAGCCGAGTGCTCCTGCTTTTCTTGCTTTATATATCATATTGGAAAGTTCTGGTGTGTTAACACCTAATGCATCCAGAAGTCCCTGGTTAATATTCATAAGTTCCCCTAATATTTTTTCATCCTTTAAAAGAAGGGCCTCCCTGGCAGTTTCAGTTATTTGTTCCATGGAATCCAGTATGGAATTTATAACTGCAGGATATCTGTCCTTTTTGATCTTTACGTATTCTATTAGTTCTCCAGTATTCATCTGTCGGGGGGTAAAACCAATAATAAGTGGAAGGTCCCAGTCTAAGGGCATTCTAATTATCTTATTCGCATCTGCAGAAAGGTATATAGATCCTCCGTATGTGCTTAAGGTAGTGTCAATGGGACTTGCAGCACCCTGAACTTCCATTTCAATCTGATGGGCATAAGATGCAATTTTATCCCGTTCAAGATCTTGATCTGATATTTTAATTTGATGATCATTTTCCAGTTTATGGTGGGTGAGTGCTGCTGTGAGGGTGGCCACTGTCACTGCTGCTGAGGAACCCAATCCTCCGGAAATTGGCATCTCTAAATCAACTGTGATTTCCATCCCATTTTCTGATTCAGTTTCTCCCTCAATTTGAGCCTTTTTTAGGGATTTCAGTATATAATTCAAGATACCAATATTACCCTGGTCCTTCTCAATTTTTATGACTTCTTTTTCAAGTTCTAAATATCCTGAAAGTTTAAGTCCCGGTATTTCCACAAATATCTTTGAGTCGGCTCTTTTCTGGATTTTTACATTGGCTTTTCTATTTATTGCAACTGCTATTGCAGGTTTGCCATAAACCACTGCATGTTCTCCAAAGAGAATGGTTTTACCCGGTGCAGAAGCTGTAACTTGCATGGATTCACCAGTCCTTAATGATCTATTTATATTAAAAATTTATTGTGCCCCACATAATGGACAGTAAATTACTATAAACTTGAAGGATTGAACTTATTAGAAAATTATCAAATATATGATAGAATCCCATTATCTCTTTTTTTT
>MVQZ01000038.1 GCA_002067565.1 Methanobacterium sp. PtaU1.Bin242
AAAAAGTTAAGTTATATATCTAACAATTCAGGTGTTCTATTGCAGAAACATAAATCTACTGATTATAACAGAAATGCAATATGTAGTATCAGAATACTACCAGATATCTGTGTTTTAATATCCCATAATCTTTCCCGATTGATAAAATTAGGATTCATAGAAGGATTTGAAATTGTTCTACCTGATTTTATTGAGTTCACTGTGGATGTTCTATGCGACGGTCGCTTAAAAGCTGGTTTTTACAGTGAAATAGCTGAATTAAAAAGATTAGAAACTAAAAGAAAGATAAACATTTTATACTGCGACTATGGGAAACCTCTGCCAATAAACAGGCGGGAGCTCATCCGCATGGAAGATGAGTTTATACTGGAAATCGCTGTTGCAACCAACTCCATTCTTCTTACTTCTGATAAATCCTTAAAGGAGGAAGCTGCATCGGTTAAGCAGCCTGTTGTTTATATTCCTCCCCGTTTCCAAAAGAATATTAAGGAACTGGCTGGAGAGTTGGATTAATATTAATTTTAAGTTAAAAAAAGTTTAATAGGTCCAGACAGGTATTTCATCCCATTTCGCTTGGAATCTGGCCAGTGTTTTGGTTATCTCCGGAGCATTTCTTCTATCTGTAAGGAGCACTCCTTTACCTATTCTCTGGGCTTTTATTTTTTCAACCAATCCCGGATAATTCTTTCTTTTCCTTACACCTCCCTGAAGATAGGTGGATATTCCTCCAAATAAAGCCCGGTTTAACTTGCTTCTTTCGTTTTGTTCCAGTTTGGATGTATCGTAGGATATGATCATCTGGGACTTAAGATGAAGATCTTCTAAAGCAAGTACCACTGGGCTGCCCTGTAAGAGAATACCCTCCCCAGATAAAGCTTCAATAACATCAGGATTATCCTTTAATTCGTCCGGGGTGAGATGGTGCAACTTGAATTTATCAGTGGCCAGATATCTTATCCATTTAATTATCTCCCTATCCTTTTTGGAGTAGATAATTGCCATGTCTATTTTAGACTCAGGGGATTTTCTTTCTCCCCGGGCCAGAGATCCAAAAAGCACCACAGATAAGATTCCTGGAAAGTTTTTAATGTTTTCTGATAACTCCACTGCAGCCTCAAATGACATTTTAAGCTCCTTTTATAAAAATTTCTAGATAACACAGAATCTATTAATTTATTATCAATAGAAATATTATAATTCTCGTTATATTTATGTAACAAAATAGTATTAAAAATCTTACTGTTTAGCTGGTAAAACAAGATTTTGTTTTATAGATATAACAAAACATTAAAGGAGTAAAAAAAATAAATTTATGGTTTAAAGGGATATCAATATTTAATCAACACTTTGTTTGATGTTGATAACAGTGGCAACAGTCACTTATTGGACATTCATCATGTAACGGATTTATAGGCCGGCAGATGGTCTGTCCAAACTGCACCAGAAGATCATTTAACTCAATCCAGTACTTCTTAGGCACCACTTTCATCAGCTCTTCCTCTGTTTGCTCGGGGTTTTTGGTATGTACCAGTCCAATGCGATTGGATATGCGATGCACATGCACATCTACAGGTATGGCGGGTTTATTAAATCCATAGACCAGCACACAGTTCGCTGTTTTTCTTCCCACCCCTGGTAGGGTTAATAGTTCTTCCAGATTATCAGGAACCACTCCTCCATAGAAATCCAGGAGCATCTGGGATACTTCCTTAATCCTCATTGCCTTAACCCGGAAAAACCCTGCTTTACGGATCAAAGGCTCTAAATCCTCTGCATCTGCATCTGCAATCTCTTCCATACTTTTATATTTGGAGAATAGAAGAGATGTGGCCTGGTCTGTGTTCTCATCCCTGGTTCTCTGGGAGAGTATGGTGCGTATCAGCACCCGATAAGGATCACCACCCTCAAAAACCCTTAGAGTATAAAACTTTAGGAGGTTTTCTGTGATTTTTTCTATTTTATTTCTTATGTTATGTCTCCTTATTTTCTATTAAATCCAGAAGCAAATGCAGGCCATCATTGATACCTTCACCTTCTTGTGCTATGGTGGGTATTATGGGGGCGTTAATTAAGCCATTATGATCCAGTTCTCCGGTGTTTATATCCTGTTTATTGGCAAAAATAACATAAGGAACATTTTTACTATTTAATCTTTTAATTATATTTATATCAGTGGAGGTTAATCCGGTTGAGTTATCAACCACCACAATCGCACCGTCCAATCCCTGAGAAAGAATTTCCCGCATGAATTTAAATCTTTCCTGGCCAGGGGTTGCAAATATATGCACTACTTCTCCATCCACTTTAATATTACCATAATCCAGGGCAATGGTTGTACCGTTATAATCAATGGTCATCACCTTTTCATTACATATATTTTCAAGGGTGGTGGTCTTACCCGAGTTATAGGATCCCAGGATCACTATTTTAGTTTCTTTATCATTTCTTTTCATGTTCACATTCCTGTAACTAATTTTTCCATGATATGGGTGAAGTTGGGAAAAGATACATCATAAACTGATGCATTTTCTATTTTAACCTTTCCCACCTTTAAACCAATCAGATATAAAGCCATCACTAGCCGATGATCATTATGTGAATCAACCACCCCGCCAAGGGCTCCTCCCTGGATTATAAGACCGTCTTTTTCTTCCATTACTGATACACCTAATTTCGCCAGTTCCAAGGCGCAGGTGTGGATGCGGTCTGTTTCCTTGTAGCGGGCATGTTCTACTCCTTTGATGTGGGTAGTGCCTTTAGCCATGGCTCCCAGTGCAGCTACTGTGGGAAGAAGGTCAGGACTATTTTCTAATTCCACTTCTATTCCCTGTAGCTCTCCATGTCCATGTATCTCAACTTCATCCTTTTTAAGCTTAACCTCACATCCCATCTTCTTTACAATATCCAGAATCACCCTATCTCCCTGTTTAGAATCTAAGTTTAAATTTTTCACAATTAAATTTGAATTTAAAGCAGCTGCAGCTGCTACTAGATAAGAAGCTGAGGAGTAATCTCCTTCTACCGTATATTCAGTTCCTTTATATTTTTGTGGTTCCACATAGAATTCATGATTTTTGTTAAAGCTATTAGATGGCTTTTGATCCACAGTTACCCCGAAATCTTTCATTATGTCCAGAGTCATCTCCACATAGGGACGGGATATAAAATTACCTTTAACCTTTAAATGCACAGGTTCATCCGCATAAGGCGCAGCTATAAGGATGGATGAAATAAATTGAGAACTAACATCACCATTTATTGCGGTAGTTCCTCCTTTAAAACCACCCTTAACAATTATAGGTGCTTTACCATTGTTACGAGCGGATATAGCTGATACCCCTAGATTTTCAAGTGACTGGAGGAGATCATGCATTGGTCTTTTCCTCAGGGAACTATCACCAGTTAAAACGGTGTAGTAGGGGGCCAGTGAGGCTACACTGGTCATGATCCTTAGGGTGGTTCCTGAATTTTTAACATCCACCACATTTTCTGGTGTCTTTAGATCTCCACTTGTGCCCTGTATTATACATTCGTCCTCTTTAACTTCTATTTCACAACCAAGAGCACGGCAACTATCTAAAGAGGCCAGAGTATCTTCAGAATAGAGGGGATACTTTAATCTGGAGGCACCTTCCGCGAGAGAGGCTATTATGAAAGCCCGATGGCTGTAACTTTTTGAGGGAGGAGCATTAACCACTCCCCTGATACTCTTTGCTTGTTGAACATGGAGTTCCATTGTATTATCCTCCCTGACATTAAGATCTTGATAAAACTAGATTACAATCTCCATCTTATAAACTAAACTAATATTTCCCTATTTATAAACTAAACTACAAAATTTCATCATTATAATTAAACTACAATTTCCACCACCACATTCAGATCATCTGAATGTAAAATTTCCACCTTTTCCCCTGTGCTACTTACAATCTCTTTTTTAGTTGTTATATAATCACTGGTGAGTTTTAATTTGTTGATAAATATTTCACCGTCTTTATTTAATGTTTCTACAATCTGGTGGGGTTCATGGGATTGGAGATATTTCAGAATTTGAGGTGCGTCTTTACGGAAGTGGGGTCCGATTTTATCCATCAGGGGAATTATTTCCACCACTTTTTCCTGGGCATCTGGCTGTCCCTGCATCATTTTCAAATCCTCAATACGCATGGTACCTTTTATATCATTTTCCAGTTCATTTAATCGATGGGTTAACCCATCATCTTCATAATAAATGGTCATA
>MVQZ01000039.1 GCA_002067565.1 Methanobacterium sp. PtaU1.Bin242
TCAGAATGTCCTGGTGTGTGAATGACTCTAATTTTTACATTATCCCCTAAATCCACCAGATCTTCATCTTTAAGAACGCTATCTACAGGAACTGATCCTTCTACCAATGAATGAAAATTCGGTACTGGACGCTCCTTTGCCTGTAATTCTATGTTTTCTATCCAGATTTTTTCATTTTTATGGGCCATAACTTTACAGCCTGATTTGTCCTTTATTGATTTTGCTGATCCTATGTGATCAGGATGGGAATGGGTTAGTATCATTAAAGAGATATCACTATCTTTTAATCCTATTTTATCCATGTAGTCAAAGATTAATTCATCTGAAGAAGAAACTCCGCTATCAATTAAACAAATTTTCTCTCCACAAACTAAATATGAGTAAACAAATCTTTCTAATTTTTCTGAATCGGTTTTAACATTGAATGGTATCTTGATGGCATGTATGTGTTGGGTTATTTGCATATTCTACTCCAATATAATTTAAATCCAATTTATTTAAATGAATCTTTATCATTTTCCACGGTTTTAATCCACTTTTGTGGACATAACCCTGCTGAATTTTTGCATGAGTAATTAAAATGGTCTTATGAAGTTCTTCAGCTTTAATTTCGCTGCTAGTTTGATACATCCAGTGTTCCAGTGGCATCTTTCAAGAATTCTACACTGAAACCCAAATGCATGGCCCTGTCTGGCTGTGGTGTCGCAGCACATTTGAGTCATATATCCACAAATAACCACCTTTTTTATTATTTTTTTCCAACCAGGATTCCAGCTCAGTTCCGGTAAAGCTTCCTGGTGATGTTTTTTCGTTGGTTATTGCATTTTTTCTTTTTAAAACTTCATCATGTATTTTTCCATTCGCTGGTTCCTTCTTTAAAGGTAATTGCATCTTCATCAGGATTTGTATGCTGAATTAAAGTACTGAGATTCCATTTTCCTTTGCACAATCCATAGCCTTTAATATATTTTTAAAACTGTTTTTTGGATAATTTACAGTAATTTACCCGTAAAATACTCATTTTGAACATCTATTATCAATAATGCTCTTATCATTAGCCCTCACCCAGTTTTAATAATTTTTTTATGTTCAATGGTTTACTAAATTGTTTACATTCAAAACATTTAAATACTATAAAAATTAATTGACTGACAATCAGTCAAAAAATGGAGTGTTATGATATGAAAATTGAAGAATATATAGAATTTGCAAATAAAAACCCCATAAGCTGGGTGGCCAGTACAGAAGGTGATCAACCCAGAGTCAGGGCCCTTGGAATGTGGTTTGCGGATAAAAACGGCTTTTACTTCCAGATAAGAGCAGATATGGATATGTACAGGCAACTCCAGCAGAATCCTAAAGTTGAAGCATCCTTCTGGAAACCGGGAGAGATGTTCGGTACTATGATGAGAGTGGCTGGAGAAGTGGAATTTCTGGAAGACCCCCAACTCAAGATAAAAGTTTTAGAAGACAGACCATTTTTAAAAGAATTCGGATTCACCCCCGAAGCTCCAGAATTGATAATTTTCCGTATACCCCAGGGTGAAGCCTACTTCTGGAACATTGAAAAAGCGTTCCATCCTAAAGAGATCATTAAGTTTGGAACATAAGACCACTAAAAAGGATATTCAAACTTTAATAGGTGGAATTAAATGAAAATAACAGATAAAGTGTATGCATTAGATTCAACCCGGGGTAATTATGCCTATATCATCTATGACGATGATGTAATCCTAATTGACACTGGACGTCCAGGGCAGGGTAAGGGTATTTTAAAAGAGCTAAACTCCATGAACATCCGTCCGGAAGATATTAAACATATTTTAATCACCCATCATGATGTGGATCATATAGGTAACCTTGCTTTACTTGAAAAAGTAAGTGATGCCAGAATTTGGGCTTCAAAAGAAGATATACCTTATATTATTGGTGATAAAAATCGTCCGGGAATTAAAAGAATGGTATCAATTCTTATGCGGACTGGGAAACCTGGAAATATAAGCACCTACCCCCAAAAACAGGAAATTGAAGATATTAAAATCATCCCCACACCGGGCCATACACCAGGACATGTCTGTCTGCTTTATGAAGATGTTTTGCTAGCAGGGGATCTGTTAAGAAACTCAAAAGGTCAGTTAAAACCATTGGCCTCATTTATGAACGATGATGAAACCGCGCTAAGAAAATCTATAGATAAAATTGATCAATTTTCATTTAAATGGGTATGTCCTGCCCATGGAGAACCAATAAAAATAGATAACAATAGGAAACAGATATTAAGAAAATAGACGTTAAATTAATTAAGTGGAGATTATGGCAAGAATAACCAAGGACCCTGAGACAAGGAGAAAAGAGTTCATAAAGGCGGCCAGGGAGCTTTTTATGGAAAAAGGATTTGAACAGACATCAGTCAGTGATATTACAAACAAAGTAGGTATGTCCCACGGAGCATTCTTCTATTACTTCAAATCTAAAAATGATGTAATGAAAGCTGTGATATGCGATATACTGAATTATTGGAGAGTTTTTATGGTTGATCTGGTGGCAAATAAGGATATGAATGCCCTAGAAAAGATGCATCTCATATTAAGCATGTCTATTGAGTCACAAAATGTTAAACATGACATAAATGAGTTTTTTAAAAAGGAAGGTAACGCGGTCATGTACCAGGAACACAGAAAAAAATCTCGTGAGATTATAAGCCCTTTAATGACCCAAATTGTGGAGCAGGGTGTGAAAGAAGGAACCTTTAATGTGGAATACCCCAAAGAGACCGTAGAATATGTGGGATACATTCTGGAGAATCTTGGTGATAGCTTACAGGCTGCGGGTAATAGTGATGATTATCAAAGAAAAATACATGCCCTGGAGATTTTGCTAACAAAAGTAGCAGGTCTAAAAGAAAATGAACTTCACCTAATCGATTAAATATGTTTAATTCTTTCTATATCATTTATTCAAAGCCAAAAAGTATAATTACTAAAAGATCAACCTACAAATAATGTCAGTCTGCTAGAATTAAAGGATCAATATTAATCTGAGGATAAATAATGCAAAAAACCCATCAGGAAGAATATTGGGATAGTGTATCTGAGAAAAAGGAATTTCCAACTCCCTTTCAAATGTTAGAGTTTGAAAAATATGTCTCCCCAGAAATGAGCATTTTAGATGTGGGTTGTGGTTATGGCAGAACCTTAAATGAACTTTACAATAACAGTTTTAAAAATTTAAACGGAGTTGATTTCTCCCAGAAGATGGTAAACAGAGGATTAAGATTGTACCCTTATCTAAATCTAGCTAAAAATAACGGGGACGAACTACCCTTCCCCTCTGGCCAGTTTGATGCTGTGATTTTAATAGGGGTACTCACCAGTAACTTCCCCACTAATGAACAGGAGAAGATAATTTCAGAAATATCACGTGTTCTTAAAAGCAGAGGGATTTTATACCTCAGTGACTTTCTTTTAAATGATGATGCGAGAAATATAAAACGGTACCATAAGTATAAAGATGAATATGGTATATATGGTGTTTTTAAACTAAAAGAAGGTGCTGTTTTAAGACATCATCATGAAAGCCATATCTCAAAATTAACCAAAGACTTTGAAGATTTAATTTTCAAAAAAACAGTTTACAGGACTATGAATGGCAATAAATCAAAAGGATTTTACTATATTGGTAAAAAGAAGTAAAGATTAATTTTTTATTATCATCCATTTGTTCTGTAATTTGTTTTATACACTCTTTGTTCTGTAATCTATGATTTGTCCCTGAATATTATTCAAGGAAAAAATTTATATGTATAGAAAATTCGATCCTATTTAATAGGAATTAGGTTACCTTCTTCCGGTAATGAGGTGTGATCCTGAATGAGGAAAAAAATTATGATTATTGGTGATACTGATTCAGATAAAAACATGATAATAAACCACATTAATGATAAAAACATCCATTTATCTGTTTTTGATTATAAAAAAATCAACATAGATAACAAAAATCATTATCTCTTTAAAATACCGGGTAAAGATGAATATAAATCATCCGATGAAATATTTTCCCAGGGACTAGACGGAATTATTTTCTTTATAGAAAACCAGCAGGGGTTTAAAGATGATGATCAGGAATTAAATGATTTAATTGTCAAAAATAGTGTTCCCCATGTTATTTTTATAAATAGAGAAGATTTAAGCAACACCAATCAAAAAATTGATCTGGAAGACGTTTTTATTATCCCCACCATGGCCAGGGAAGGGATAGGTGTAATTGACGGCCTTAGAATTTTAATTAAATTAATAGAAGAATCAACAAAAAAAAATATCAAAAAATTTGATAATAAAAAATTAAGCGCAGAACAATCCCAATTTTGTAAATTGAGCATTTTATTTCATCCAATAGAATTGGAAAATGTGAAAAAATCCTTAGAAAACTTTGGTTTTTCTAATATAACCTTAATCGAGACTAAATTCATAGAAAAAATCATAAAAAGAAAAGAAGTCTATCGGGCCAGTAGTTATGATATCACCCTGCCTTCTAAAATGGAGATCACTCTGATTACAGAACGAGAAAACATCCCTTATGTCATTCAAGCCATGGAAAATATTGCAAATGAAAATATATATGAAAAAATGCTGATATCACCCGTAGATGAGGTTATAAGGATCAGGACTGGAGAAAAAGGTGAAAGGGCTGTGGATTAACTAATAAATATGAAATAAAATTTTTTTTATAATCCCTTCAGGTATCATACCTACTGGAGAGAATATTTCAATAGCCACAGCATCTTTTATTATCATTGCTCCGTGTTCCACATCCTCATAATATGTCCAGTTATCTCCTGGTTTCATATCATATCACCCCATCAATTTTTAAAAGCATATTACCATAAACCAGATAACCAGTTTGCCTCAGGATGTCTGTAAATAGGAAGAATCTCTCCCTTAACCAGTATCAATTCGGTTAAAAG